>NZ_JBNHHB010000169.1:0-11221 GCF_059091905.1 Arthrobacter sp. Dra40 | reverse complement strand
GGCCCCGCTCAAGCGGTTCCTGCCGGTCTCCAACCAGTAAGGCAACGCAGACTAGTTTACATGCTTTTCATCGGGCTTTTGCCACTTTAGACCATTCTCGGCGGGAAAGTGGCCTACCTAACATCTAATCTGCAGAGCTCGCGCTGATACCAGCGGCGATCTTCTTAGCTGTGGCTGAATCCGGGCCCGGGGAGGGGACGAAGACGGCCTCGCGGTAGTACCGGAGTTCGTTGATGGAGTCCTTAATGTCGCCCAGCGCCCGGTGCCCTCCGCTCTTGGCCGGTGCTTGGAAATAGGCGCGGGTGAACCACCGGCGCGAGAGCTCCTTGATCGTGGAAACATCGATGATCCGGTAATGCAGATGCTCGATCACGCGCGGCATGTCGCGGGCCAGGAACGTGCGGTCGGTACCGACCGAGTTGCCGGCCAACTGCGCCTTGCGGGGCTCCGGAACCCACGCGGTGATGTACTCCATGACCTTGTCTTCGGCTTCCGCCATTGTCATGCCGTGCGGAAGCTCGTCCAGCAACTTGGACGTGGTGTGCATGGTCCGCACAAAGTCGTTCATCTGCGCCAAAGCCTCCGCGCTGGGCTTGATGACGACGTCGACCCCGTTCCCAAGAATGTTGAGTTCAGAGTCAGTCACCAGGACGGCGACCTCGATGAGCGCATCCGCGCCGAGGTCCAGCCCGGTCATTTCACAGTCGATCCAGACAATGTGTTCGTTAGAGATTGGCACCCGACAAATGTATCGCGTCATGCTGCTGGCGTGCGGGGAGAGAGCAAGGACTGCCGAGAGCCCGGTGCTAACATGCAGAGAGCACCGCCTGCAGCTGTGCCGGCCCACGCTGCTTGCGACTGACCGTTCTGAAGCGTGCAGACCACCCCCGCGGCAAGCGCCGCACCGGACCAGGTGTACTGACCCCGGAGTGATTGGACCGCCTAAACGATGACCGCCCAAAGACCCGCGACTGAACCTTCCAGCTCACGCAGCGGAAGCGTCGTCAAGGAACGGTCTACCCGGAGCATCGTAGAGGGAACCGTAGGTTCATTCATGATGTTCCTGGGGTCACTGGGCGTTGGGTGGCTGGCTTCGGTGTCCGAGCTGAGGCGCTGGCCCTTGCTGATCTTCCTGCGGGTGGAATTGGTCGGTGTAATCCTCTCAGTCGTCCTGCTGGCCCTCGGAGGGATGATCCTGGTGCGGGCCTGGCTGCGGCTAGGACAACAGTTCACTGTTTGGGGAGCCGCTGCGCGCCGCGCCACCTTGACCGCGATCGTCGCGTGGGGCGCGCCCTTGGCGCTGTGCATTCCGCTGTTCAGCCGCGACGTCTACGCCTACATCGCGCAAGGCAAAGTCATGGTCAACGACCTTAATCCTTACGTGGATGGGTACGACCAGTTGCAGAACTATCTGCAGACAGGTGCCGACGACCTCTGGGCACGCAGCCCAACACCCTATGGGCCGATCTTCCTGTGGTTGGAAGAGTTCATCGTCTGGCTGACGGGTGGACACCCGGAATATTCGATCATCATGTTCCGGATACTTGCCGTCGCCGGCGCTGCGATGTGCGTCTACTACGGGCCGAAACTCGCTGAACTACATGGAATCAATCCGAATCGCGCTCTGTGGCTGGCGTGTGCGAATCCGCTGTTCCTGACCACGTTTATCGCCAGCATCCACAACGACGCCCTGATGTTGGGACTCGCCCTGGCCGGCCTTTACTACGCCGCAAACCGGCGGGTGCTGCTGGGAATCCTGCTGGTGACACTCTCCATCGGCATCAAGCCGATAACGCTGATATTCTTGCCGTTTATCGGTCTGCTGTGGGCGGGCAAGGGAGCAAGCTGGCCGCGCAAGTTCGGTTACTGGACCATGACCGCAGGACTTTCCTTCGGATTGCTGGCGATCCTCGGCGTGATCAACGGTCTCGGCTTCGGCTGGGTTGGCGCCCTCAGCCAGCAGGGAGCCGGCCTGATGATCTGGTATGCCCCGGTCGGGTTGCTGGGGATCCTGCTGGGACTGGTCACTGGTGGATTGGGGCTCGACGGCGCGGCGGTGCAGTCGGCCGTGTACACGGCCGGCAAGATGGTTGCCGTGCTCGTCGTGTTCTACACCATGTTCCGCGGCAGTTACGACCGGATTGTTCGACGCCTGGCCTTCGCGTTGGCCGCGGTGGTTCTGCTCGGCCCGATGATTCAGCCCTGGTACATCGTGTGGCTGCTGCCGCTCTTTGCGGCCACTGGCATCCGCAACGACTGGCAGGTCCGGACGGTCTACGCAGTGACGTCCTTCCTGATGATCTACGCGATCACCGACCAGTTGGACATCTTCCCGTACATCGAATTCGACCTTGACATGGCCCGGCTTCTGGCCTGCATTGTGGCCGTTGCCTTCGCCCTCTATCTGGTCTTCCTGGACCCGAAAACCCGCCAACTCTTCCGCAAGAAATACGCTGACCCAGAGGACCAGCGCCTCTTCTGACGCGCTCGGCACTGATCTAGGAGACAAGACATTGTGACTGACGCCGAACACATCATCGCGGCCAACTTCGACGTCACCGATTGGGTGCCGGAACCCTATGAAGTCGAGGGAACGAACTCCGATCTGAGCCGTGTGCGAGTAACCAAGGTATTTGACGGATTGATCACAGGAACCAGCCGGGCTGAACTGCTGATGGCGGGTAACGGGACCGGTGCCGGCTACGTGGCGTCCGAAGTGTTCACGGGCTCTGTGGACGGCCGCGAAGGAACGATGGTGATCCAGCACTGGGGCTTGGCTGAAGGCGAAGTAGCTGTCAGCGACGGGCACATCATCCCGGGATCGGGGACAGGCGCGCTCGAAGGAATTGTGGGGAAGGCCATTTTTTCGCAAGACGCTGCTGGGCAGCATAGCTTGGAACTGCGCGTGTTCTTCCGGGAGGACGAATCCGCGGTTCGCAGCTGAATCAACTAAACTCGGTAGGTGCACCGCCGGTCCCTCAGGGGTGGCGACGCTGCCATCCATCGTGAGTAAGGGAAACCACCTGGCATGAGCCTTGCCGAATATGCGAGCGAAAACCGCCTCCACCGAGTCGGTGCCCGCCCCTCGCTTTTCCGCTACCTTGCGGAAGCCTGGACCCGTCGTGACTTCGCCATTGCCATGGCGAAGTACAAAATCGAAGCCTCCAACCAGCGCAACCGGTTGGGCATGCTGTGGGTCTTCATCAAGCCGACGTTGAACGCCCTGATGTACGGGCTGATCTTTGGTATCTTGCAAGGGGCCAGCCGGCCGGAGAACTTCCCGATGTATGTGGTGATCGGCGTATTCCTCTTTGAGTTCTTTTCCAACTCCATGAACAACGGCGCCAAATCGATCACAGGGAACGGCGCCCTAGTACAGTCACTGGCCTTCCCGCGGATCACGTTGCCGGTTTCCACGGTGATTCAGCAACTCATGACTCTGGTGCCGATGCTGGCCGTGATGTTCGTGTACATCCTAATTTTGGGTGCGCAGATCAGCGTGGAATGGCTCTTGATCATTCCGTTGGTTGCCATTTTCACGGTGTTCAACCTGGGGGTAGCCCTGATCGGCGCCAGACTCACGGTCCACATCAGGGACCTGACCCAGTTACTCCCACTCGTCACCCGGATCCTCTTTTACACCTCCGGCGTATTGTTCGCGATCGACCGGATTCTGAAACACCACCCTTGGGCCGTCGCTCTGTTCGACTTCCACCCGCTGCATGAAATCATCTCCATTGCCCGAGGGATTCTCATGCCGGGAATGGACTACGATCCGATGTACTGGCTCTACTTTTCCGTCTGGTCCGTAGCGGTCTTCGTTGCCGGAGTGTTGTTCTTTTGGGTAGCTGAGGAGCGGTATGGCCGAGTCGACTAAGACTGGAGAAGTGTTAATGGGCACAGATGCGACCGATGCCGCCCGCAAGCCCGTTGTCGTGGTCGACGATCTGCATGTGAAGTACCACGTCCATGCCGGCGGAAAGCCTGTGAAGGGCACCGGGCGGTCGCTGCTGCAGCGGGGAGCCAGCAGGCTCCGAACAGTCCACGCCTTGAAGGGAATCTCCTTCACCGCCTACGAAAACGAATCCATCGGAGTCATCGGCTCGAACGGATCCGGTAAGTCCACGCTAATGCGCACCCTTGTAGGTCTGACTCCTCCGGCTCAGGGTGCAGTCTACGCAGCGTCACGTCCCAATATGCTCGGAGTGGGGGCGGCTCTAATTCCGGACCTTTCCGGAGAGAAGAACATACAGCTCGGTGGCCTGGCGCTCGGATTCTCCAAGCAGGAAATCAATGGGCTCCGGGACGACATCGTTGAGTTTGCCGAATTGGAGGACTTCATCGACCTCCCCATGCGGACCTATTCATCGGGCATGCAGGCGCGGTTGAAATTCGCCATCGCCGCATCGAAACAGCACGAGATCCTAATCGTGGACGAAGCCTTGGCCGTGGGGGACCAGCGCTTCCGTGCACGCAGCGAGGCCCGCATCCGTGAAATCCGGGAGAACGCCGGCACCGTCTTCCTTGTCTCACACTCGATGAAATCGATACTGGATACCTGCAGCCGGGTCATCTGGATCAACAAAGGCGTTTTGGAAATGGATGGCGACCCGAAAGAAGTCGTGGACGCCTACAAGGAGTCCCGAAAATAGTGGCTTCTGCATCCGTCTTGCCTCCATTGGAGGAGTGTCCTGGCGTGTCCTACATCATGCCCGTCCTCAATGAGGCAGCGCATATTGAGGACGCGGTCCGCAGCATTCTGAACCAGCAATACGACGGGCCGAAGGAAGTTGTTCTGGCGCTGGGGCCATCAACGGATGGTACGAACCGGATCGTGGCAGACCTGCAGGCGCGGGAACCGCGGTTACGAAGCGTCACCAGCCCCACCGGCCGCACCCCGGCCGGACTGAATCTGGCCCTCGAAGCCTCTAGCCATCCCGTCATCGTCAGAGTGGATGCCCATACAGAACTTGAGTCCCACTACACGGCGCGCGGAGTGGCAACCCTTCGGCGAACCGGTGCAGCAGATGTCGGTGGGCTTATGGACGCCCGCGGCAAGACTCCCTTTCAACGGGCAGTCGCAGCCGCCTATGTTTCGCCAGTGGGGCTTGGTGGGGCTGCCTATCACAGCGGAGCACCGGAGGGCCCGGCGGAATCTGCCTATCTGGGTGTCTTCCGGCGCGAGGTCTTTGACGCAGTCGGAATGTTTGAGGAGACGCTGTGGCGGGGGCAGGATTGGGACATGTGCCTTCGCCTGCGGCGGGCCGGCTACACCGTTTGGTTCGATCCGAAGCTGAGGGTCGTCTACTGGCCGCGTGCTCAGTGGGGGAAGCTGGTCCGGCAGTTCTACGCCGCAGGGATTTGGCGTGCAGAGTTGGCCAACCGGCACAAGGAGGGAAAGTCCGTGAGGCACTTCCTGCCGCCGGTGTTGGTTGCTGCCCTCAGCGTCGGCGCTGCCGCCGCCACCATGCTCGCCACTGGCCAAGCCAAGACGTGGCCAGCAAGCCTGCGGCTCCTGGCAGGGGGAGCAGCCGCCGTCCCCGCGCTGTACGCAGCCGGCGTCACTTACGCCTCTGCCAGTATGGCTGGCGACCTTGGCAAGCCCGAACGCATGCGGCTGCTGGCGGTGCTGCCAGGAATCCACATCAGTTGGGGACTGGGGTATCTCCGCGGCCGGCTGTTAGGGGCGGCAGGCACAGTTGACACCAGCCGGAGAAGTTCGTGACGGCCGTGCAGCGGCCGGCGCGCCCCACGCTGGAGCAGTTGCGGGCCGTAGCCCAGCCGCCGGAAGTCCGGAGCAGGAAAAACGCGGAACACTGGACAGCCGAGCTCTATCTCCGGCATATCTCGATCTACCTCACCAGCGTCTTGGTCCGAACACCGATCTCGGCCAACGGCGTGACCGGCTTGATGATCCTGTCAGGGTGGGCAATATCCGCAGCCCTTCTCATACCCGGGATCTGGGGGCCGCTGCTCGCGGTCTTCTTCTCGCAGCTGCAGCTTTACTTCGACTGCAGCGACGGGGAAGTAGCGCGGTGGCGCGGCACGCAAAGCCCCAAAGGAATCTTCCTCGACAAGATCGGCCACTACACCACCGAGGGGCTGATCCCCATCGCCTTGGGATTCCGGTGCCTTGGAGACTTCGGCCTGCTGGGCAGCGACCCGGGAAAGGCATACTTGTATCTTTTCCTCGGCGCTGTGCTGGCATTCCTGATCGTTCTCAACAAGGCCCAAAACGAGATGGTGCACGCGTCCCGCGCTCTGGCAGGGATGGACAAGCTCCCGGATACTGCGGCAGCGAAAGCTGTTCCTGCTTCTTCCATGGTCGGCAAGCTCCGCCGCCTAGCCCGTTTCCTCCCCTTCCACCGCGTACTGCATTCGGTCGAAATGAGTCTGCTGGTGCTGGCTGCTTCCATCGTGTCGTTGATTGCAGGCCAGCAGGTGATGGGGGAGCGTTGGCTGCTATTCGTCTTGGTGCCCGCGGTCCTGTTCGTGAATTTCGGTCATTTCGTCGCCATTATGGCTTCGCCTAGGCTGCGGAAGTGAGCGGCATGCAACAAGACATGAGCCTCCAGGAACCGACCTTCGGGGTGGTCATTCTTACTCAGGGCACGCGCCCTGCTGAACTGCAACGGGGATATGAATCGTTGCAACGCCAGCAGGGGGTGAAGCTGGATGTCGTAGTCGTCGGCAACGGCTGGGATCCGGAAAACGTGCCAGCCGGCTTCAAGACGCTGCATATCGAGGAGAATATTGGCATCCCCGCCGGAAGAAACACCGGAGTTCCCCACGTGGCAGGGGAGTACCTCTTCTTCCTTGACGACGACGCCTGGCTGCTTGATAACGATTTCCTTGCCCGCTGCGCCAAGCTGTTCAAGGAGCAACCGGACATCGGCATGGTCCAGCCGCGGATCGAGGATCCAGAATATCCTGATGCGCCGCAGCGCTGGATTCCTAGGCTGCGCAAGGGGAGCCCCTACCACTCCAGCAACGTCTTCTCCGTGGTGGAGATGGCGATCGCCATGCGTCGGGACGTGTTCGATAAGACTCCCGGGTGGCCTTCGACATTCTGGTACGCGCACGAAGGCATTGAGTTTGCTTGGCGCGTGTGGGACACAGAATTCCGAACATGGTATGCCGGAGACCTTCGCGCGGGCCATCCGGTCATCGATCCTCGGCGCCACCAAGAGTTTTACCGTCTGAACGCCCGCAACCGGGTCTGGCTGGCCCGGCGTAATCTACGCTGGCCGTTCAGCTGGGCCTATGTAGGCGCATGGACGCTTGTCCAGATCCTCCGCTCGCGGCGCAACCTCGCCCAGCTCAACCCTTGGTTTGCCGGCTGGCGCGCCGGTTGGACACTAGATCCGTGGGGGCCGCACGAGGAACATCGGAAGCTGAAGTGGTCCACGTTGTTTCGGATGGGTGCCGCAGGTCGCTTGCCAGTGATGTAGGCCACGCGAAGGGGGTAGGTGTCAGAGTTCATCTAGCCCGTGGCCTAAACTGAATGGGTAAATTACAGGCAAACTTGAGGAGCAGTGTGGGTAAAACAGTTCTCACATATGGAACATTTGATTTGTTCCATATCGGTCACCTAAACGTTCTCAGACGCCTGAAGGAGCTAGGGGATCGCCTGATCGTCGGTGTCTCCACAGACGAGTTCAACGCCATCAAAGGCAAGAAGCCTATTGTTCCGTTCGACCAACGGATTGAGATCGTGCGGTCTATCCGCTACGTAGATTTGGCCGTCCCCGAAGACCGCTGGAGCCAGAAGCGCGAGGACATTGAAACTTACGACGTAGACATATTTGGCATTGGGGAGGACTGGAAGGGCAAATTCGACGACCTGGAGGACCGCGTCGAGGTTGTCTACCTTCCACGAACTAGCGGCATCTCGACCACTGAGATGAAGCGTATCCTGAGTGCCTTCGACGAACGGCATGTCGAAGAACTGAAGCGCACTTTGGATAGCATAAGCCAAATAGTTAAAGAACTGAGTTAGAAGCCATCTACGGAGAGCACGAAGGAAAGACACATCGGTGGAGTCCTAACCGCGCCACAGTCCACAGTTGTGTTACTGCCGAAACAATCGCCAGCGAATTGTGATTACACGATAATTCACGAATGAGTCGAGAAACCCCATTGTGCGATTGAACCCGAGCTAGCTGACTCGATGACGTTGACGGCGAATTATGTGTTTAACCAGAGGATTTGAAGTTGCCAAAAGCATTCCAACTAAGACGTTCGCTTGAGCGTGCAGTCGTACGTTCCTTGAAAATTCGCAAGCAAATCCAGCCAAGCGCCACGAAGTCGGGCGCTGTTGAAGGTGTCTTGCGCGATCTGTCGATCGTTCAGGCGACTGGAAACCCCGAGAAGCTCCAGTTGTCGCTTGCTGTCGATCACGCCAGGACACTTTCCAACCTGTGGTGTCGTATCGATGGTGATTGGGTAAGTATTGGGCGTGTACTGGAAACACCTTCTTCAGATGATACGGCTCCGGAAGGCAAGCGGGAGTTTGAGGCTCTTTTAGAATTATCAGAGGTCTACGCCGCCGTTCTGCCATGGATTGAGCGGCACCGGAGGCTGAGCGATGGTGCCAAGAATTCGCCGGCGTTCAAATTTAAGATCTACGTTGAAGTCTCGGAACGCTTGCCGAAAGCTCCGAAATATGCAACGGATATTCAGGAGTCAGACGGCGAACGGAGATACCGATACCCGATCGGGCGTGCCACAGAGACGGACATAACCGGACTGGGCGAGGTCGCTTTTGGCGAAGACCTCATGACTACTTATATCAACAAGTTTGGCTTTCTTTCGATTCTAGTTAATGCAACCCTTCCGGAGTTCGCCAGCATTCGCAACGACGGACTCGAAGTCATAGACGGAGTCTTGCGAGTTCACGGTAAAGTTTTTACGCGCAATGGGGACCTGCGTGAAGCATCTATGCTGTTGCTCGGACGAACGTCTGGATATCGTGCACAAGTTCCCGTACGCCTAAGGTTTGATAGCGAAAATACACGGCGTCACTTCGGGCTTCGACGGTATTACTTCACCGCGACCTACGACTTTGCGAACGATGTACAAACGGGACTGGTATCCGACGATATAGCCGACGTGTACTTGGAGCTGACGAGCACGACCTCGGACGGCAGTTACAGGCGGCGAGTTGGAAGGAGCAGGTACCTCGTGCGCCGCCGTTCCGTCGGCAGTTCGGTGACACGGCTTGGTAAGACGCTCTCCGTTACCCCTTACTACACCTTTAAGGCGAAGAACCCCTCCCTCTACCTTGAGCTATTTGAGCAGGAGACGTATGAGCACCTGCAACGAATGCTTGCAGCGTCTCCAGGCCGGCTACGGCGGGACAAGAAGAAGCCTATTTGGGTGATCGGCGAGTTGCCCTACAAGGCTCAGGACAACGGTCTGCATTTCTTCCGCTATATGCGCGAGTATCATCCGGAAATTGACGCCTACTATGTGATCCGACCCGATTCCCCTGAACGCCGAAACCTTGCAGGATACGATCATGTGCTCGATTACAGATCGAAGGAACACATAGACAAAGTTCTACAAGCGGACAGGGTCATTGGGACGCATCACCCAGGTTTTCTGTATCCGATTCGAACGCCTGCATTTGAGCGCAAGGTCAAAGCAGAATTGGTTTTTCTCCAGCACGGCGTCACTGGCGCGAAATGGATGGTTCCAAACTACGGCAAATTTGTCAGTGATTTTAAGACGAACTTGATTCTTGTGTGTTCCGAGCGAGAAAAAGAGTTCTTCGTACAAGATTTCGGCTATTCTCCCCGGGAGGTTGCCGTAACCGGCTTCACTCGATTTGATGCATTGTTTGCTGGGGACGTACCCATGAGGCCGCGACAGATTCTCATCATGCCGACATGGCGACCATGGCTGCAGGACCCGGATACTTTCACCGAGTCAGACTACTACCAGCGGTGGACTGCGCTTCTGCAAAGCCCTGTCCTGGCAGACATGACACGGTCTCATGACGCCAATATAGTTTTCTGTTTGCACCCCAATATGCAGCAATTTAGCAAGTATTTCTCTGGGGAAAACATACGTGTCGTGATACAAGGTGAAGTAGATGTTCAGCACCTGATGAAGGAAAGCGCCGCTATGATAACCGATTACTCTAGCGTCGCTTTTGATTTTGCGTTTTTAGATCGTCCCGTCGTGTACTACCAGTTTGACGCTCACCGCTTTCCTGCTCCGCACGCCGACCCCTTGGCGGAGCTTCCGGGAGCAGTTGTCGATCATCAAGACGGAGTGCTAGCTGAATTACAGCGGGTGTTCGATAACGATATGACTATGGAAGCCCATTACCGAGAACGCGCAAGTCGATTTATTTCGCATCGCGACGGTAGCAACAACGAGCGAGCCTTCAGAGCTATTTCTGAACTCACCGTCAAGCGCGACCCCTTGGGTGCAGTCCTTGGAAGTGAACTGGCAATCGCGGCAGGCCGAGTAGCCAGGCGCCACAAATATTACTTGCCTTTCATGAAGTCCCTGTATCGATTCTTCCGTTTACTCCCTCTGGATCCCAATGTAATCGTGTTCGAGAGCGGGCAGGGCAAGCAATTTGGGGATAGCCCGCGCGCAATATATGAGGAATTAATTCGCCGCGGCGACACTCGAAAGAAGGTCTGGATTTACAACAAGCAACTCCCTGTTCGTGATGACTACACAGTAATACATAAACGGCATTCACCCGCCTTCTTTTGGCACTTGGCGCGCGCCAAGTACTGGGTGAATAATCACAATTTTCCTCATTATATTCACCGTCGGCGGCACGGCGTATATATTCAAACTTGGCATGGAACTCCGCTCAAGCGCATGTTCCTTGATCAGGAGAATTTCTTTGGTCGTGACAGCGGATATAGGCAAAGAGTGCTGACAGCGTCGGCTCAGTGGAATGTTCTTTTGTCACCGAGTGCGTATGCAACGAAGGCAATGCGGTCTTCTTATGCCTACAAAGGGCCGGTATTTGAGTTGGGATATCCGCGCAATGATGTCTTGGTCAGCGATGCAGCCGAGGACGTGAGAGCTACTGTTCGGCGGCGCCTTGGAATCAGCCCAGGAACACGCGTGATTCTGTATGCGCCGACCTTTCGTGATGACCAACCAACCAACGCCGGGCGCTTCGGGTTCGAGTGGCCCCTGGATCCTGTACGATTCCATGATCGGTTTGGGAAAGACACTGTCTTGCTGG
>NZ_JBNHHB010000168.1:0-11223 GCF_059091905.1 Arthrobacter sp. Dra40 | reverse complement strand
GCCCCCTCGAACCGGAGCCGGCGCTCGGCGAGCAGATCCACACAGAGCGGAACGTGCTCCAGCGCGGGAGGCGCAGCGACCGGCGCCGAGGCCGGGCCGATATGTGCAGGCAGGGTGGCGGTCCCCAACCGCAGCCACACATGTTCCGGCTGCGCCGGGTTGCCCTGGTGCGGCCCCGGATCCTCGAACCCCGGGCCAGGACGCCCCGACCCCGTTCCTGCGCGCAGCAGGGCAACAGCGAGCTCGGCCGTGCCGGGTGCCGCCAGACGGCGCCGGCGGGCATCGGTCTCCGCTGCTGCAGCCACCGCAGCCCGGTAGCGGCGGCGCTGCCCGCGGCCGGCCGCGAACGGCACGGCCGCTGCCAGCAGGGACACGGCGCTGAAGGCCAGGAAGAACCACAGGCCCGTCAGCAGGGCCAGCACCAGGCCGGCGAGCAGCGGAAGTCCGGCCAGCAGCAGGGCCATCTTGGCCCGCGGCTCCGGGGGTTTCTCCTCCGCCACAGGCACCGGAACGGCCAGGTCGGCGTCCGGCTGGAACGGTTCCCCGGGCTCACTGCCCACCACCAACTGCAGTTCGCTGCCGCCGATCCGGACGGCGCGCCCGGCGCTGAGCACGGCCTGCCGGCTGCGTTTTCCGCCGGAGATAATGCCGTTGGCCGACCCGGCGTCGCGCAGCAGGACGTGGCGTTCGGTCACTTCCAGCGTGGCATGCAGGCGCGACAACGCCGGGTCCGCGATGGTGAGCCCGCAGGCATGTCGTCCAACGGTGTAGCGGCCGCGTGAGAGAGCGAACAGCCGTCCGGCGTCGGGCCCGGCGGTCACGGCCAACACCAGCGGAGGCAAGGCAGGTGTTTTCCGGTGCGGCATGGCTGTTTGCTCCGGCCCACAGACGATCACGGCGCCATGGACCAGCGGGGCCACCCCTGCGGTCAGCGTGGCCAGCGGCCGGCCGGAAACGGTGAAGGCCACGCCGGGCAGCGCTCCGCCCAGCCAGGCGGCCAGCGGGGCAGCGCTGCTTCCGGTTTCCAGCCCGGCGACGGCATCGGCGTGCCCGGCAACCCAGGCCGCGGCGGAAGCCGAAAGGCCGGGGGCCGCCGCCAGGGTCAGATGGAGGACCATGACAGAAACCTAGGCAAACCGGCCCAGTCTTTTCCCCTGCCGGGGCCCGGTCTGTGGATAACACCCGCGACCGGTAGCCGCCGGAACAAGCGATACCCTTGACTCTGGGCCTAAGAGGCCATGACATGGACACAACGAGAAAAGGCCTTGCTCTGGTGAAGATCGCTGTCATTGCTCTGGGAAAGATCGGGCTGCCGCTGGCCGCCCAGTTCGCTTCGAAGGGGCACGAGGTCGTCGGTGTGGACGTGAACGCCGCCGTGGTCGACCTGGTCAATGCGGGCACCGAACCGTTCCCGGGCGAGGCAGGTCTCCAGGACAGGCTGGCCGAGCTGGTGCCTGCGGGCAGGCTGCGGGCCACCACCGATTATGCCGAGGCCGTGCCGGGAGCCGACGCCGTGGTGCTGGTGGTGCCCCTGTTCGTGGACGCCGAGGCCAAGCCTGACTTCGGCTGGATGGATGCTGCCACCGAGGAGCTGGCCCGGCATTTGACCCCGGGCACGCTGGTCTCCTACGAGACGACGTTGCCGGTGGGCACCACGCGGACCCGATGGAAGCCGATGCTCGAAGCAGGCTCGGGTCTGGTCGAGGGCGAGGATTTCCATGTGGTCTTTTCCCCGGAGCGGGTGCTGACCGGTCGGGTGTTCGAGGATCTGCGCAAATATCCCAAGCTCATCGGCGGGCTCTCCGCGCCCGGAGCCGCTGTGGCTCAGGAGTTTTACGAGGCGGTGTTGGACTTCGACGACCGGCCGGACCTGCCGCGCGGCAACGGCGTCTGGGACCTGGGGTCAGCGGAGGCCTCCGAACTGGCCAAGCTCGCCGAGACCACCTACCGCGACGTGAACATCGGGTTGGCGAACCAGTTCGCCCGCTACGCGGCGACCGCCGGAATCGATATCTACCAGGTCATCGAAGCCTCCAACTCCCAGCCCTACAGCCATATCCACCAGCCCGGCATCGCGGTCGGCGGGCACTGCATCCCGGTGTACCCGCGGCTGTACTTGTGGAACGACCCGTCGGCGACGGTGGTGGCTGCCGCCCGTGCGGCAAACGCGGGCATGCCGGACTACACGATCGGCCTGCTGGAGGGCGCCTACGGCGACCTGGCCGGGGCGCGCGTGGCAGTGCTGGGCGCGGCCTACCGCGGCGGCGTGAAGGAGACGGCGTTCTCGGGGGTGTTCGGTGCGGTGGAGGCCATTAACGCGCGGGGAGGCACCGCCGTCGTCCATGATCCGCTGTTCAGCGATGCCGAACTCACGGCTCTCGGCTTCACGCCCTACCGGCTGGGCGAGCCGGCCGACGCCGCGGTGGTGCAGGCGAACCATGCCGAATACGCGCAGCTGGGGCCGGACGACCTGCCCGGTGTGAAGGTGTTGGTCGACGGCCGGCGGGTCAGCTCGGCCGAACGATGGCCGGGTGTGGCGTACCGGGTGATCGGCAAGGCCTGAACCGACCGGACCAAGGCACAATGGACGACGGCGCAGCGGCCGTGAGCGGAAAGAGGGAACCTATGGCGTTCATCGCCGATTCAGCAGACGTCGCCGACGCCGCCCGGCTGGGCGAGGGCACGAAGATCTGGCACCTGGCGCAGGTCCGCGAAGATGCGGTGCTGGGGGAGAACTGCATCGTGGGCCGGGGCGCCTACATTGGCACCGGGGTACAGGCCGGGGACAACTGCAAGATCCAGAACTACGCACTGGTGTACGAGCCGGCACGGCTGGGGCACGGGGTGTTCATCGGCCCGGCGGTGGTGCTGACGAACGACACGTTCCCGCGGGCGGTCGCCCCGGACGGATCGCTGAAGAGCGCCGACGACTGGACGGCGGTGGGCGTGGACATCCGCGACGGCGCCTCCATCGGCGCCCGGGCGGTGTGCGTGGCCCCGGTGACCATCGGCGCCTGGGCCACCGTGGCTGCCGGCGCCGTGGTGACCCGCGACGTACCCGCCTTCGCCCTGGTGGCCGGGGTGCCGGCCAAGCGGATCGGCTGGGTGGGCCGCGCCGGACACCCGCTGGCACGGGATACGGCGGATCCGGCGGTGTGGGTGTGCCCGGCTACCGGCGCCCGG
The DNA here is from genome assembly GCF_059091905.1 of Arthrobacter sp. Dra40. Classification (NCBI taxonomy): domain Bacteria; kingdom Bacillati; phylum Actinomycetota; class Actinomycetes; order Micrococcales; family Micrococcaceae; genus Arthrobacter; species Arthrobacter sp. Dra40. Next base: position 8,040 of record NZ_JBNHHB010000168.1, on the reverse strand, counting down.
TACCGCGAGGATGAGGGCTCGTTGCACGAGGTTCGGCACGAAACTGGAGGAGAACAGCAGTGAGCAAGGACTTCATACCGGCGGCCAAGCCGATCATCGGGGACGAGGAACGGGCCGCCGTGGACGCGGTGCTGGCCTCCGGCATGCTCGCCCAGGGCTCCGAGGTGGCCGCCTTCGAGCAGGAGTTCTCAGAGGCGCTGCTGGACGGCCGGCACGCGGTTGCGGTTAATTCCGGCACCTCCGGCCTGCATCTGGGCCTGCTGGCCGCCGGCATCGGCCCGGGGGACGAGGTGATCGTGCCGTCCTTCACCTTCGCCGCCACCGCAAACTCGGTGGCCCTGACCGGCGCCACCCCGGTATTCGCCGACATCGAGCCGGAACACTACTGTCTGGACCCCGAGGCGGTCAGGGCCGCCGTCACAGACCGGACCAAAGCCATCATGCCGGTTCACCTCTACGGGCATCCGGCAAACATGGACGCGCTGGGCGCGCTGGCCGCGGAAAAGTCGCTGCTGCTTTTCGAGGACGCTGCGCAGGCCCACGGGGCGTCGCTGGGCGGCCGCCGCGTGGGAACGTTCGGTGAATTCGCGATGTTCAGCCTGTACCCGACCAAGAACATGACCTCGGGCGAGGGCGGCATGGTGTCCACCGGCAGCGACGAGGTGGCGCGCCGGCTGCAGCTGCTGCGCAACCAGGGTATGGAACGCCAGTACCAGAACGAACTGGTCGGCTTCAACGCCCGAATGACCAACTTGCACGCCGCGATCGGCCGGGTTCAGCTGGGCAAGGTGGGCGGCTGGACCGAACAGCGCCAGGCCAACGCCGCGTTCCTGGACGCGAACCTGGACGGTGTGCAGACCCCCACGGTCGCGGTCGGCGCCGTGCACGTCTACCACCAGTACACGGTGCGGATCGGAGCGGGGGAGCGCGACAGGTTCGCCGCCGCGCTGAAGGACGAATACCGGATCGGGTCCGGGGTCTATTACCCGATCCCGAACCACCGGCTGCCCTCCTTCAATATCGCCGCCGACCTGCCGGTGACCGAAGCCGCGGCCGCCGAAGTGCTCTCGCTGCCGGTACACCCCTCACTCGACGCGGAGGACCTGGACCGGATTGTTACCGCGGTCAACGCCTTGGCGAAGGCAGGGGCCTAGGCATGGGCGGGACCGGAAAAACCGTGCTGCGCGCCGGCCTGATCGGCTTGGGCATGATGGGCCGGCACCACGCGCGCGTGCTCCGGGAGACGGACGGAGTGGAACTGGTCGCGGTGGCCGATGCCCATGGCGATCCCCACGGCGCCGCACCCGGCCTGCCCGTCTACGCCGGGATCGAGGAACTGATCGCGGCCGGAATCGACATCGCCATGTGCGCGGTGCCCACCGGCCTGCATGAAGAGGTCGGTCTGGCCCTGGCCGAAGCCGGCGTGCACACCCTGGTGGAGAAACCCATTGCGGACACCGTCGCCGGCGGCGAAAAGCTGGCCGCCGCGTTCGAATCCCGCGGCCTGGTCGGCGCCGTCGGCCATATTGAACGTTATAACCCGGCGCTGCAGTCGCTGCGGTCCCGGCTGGAAACCGGCGAACTCGGCCGGATTTTCCAGATTGCCACCCGCCGGCAGGGCCCGTTCCCGGCCCGGATCGCCGACGTCGGCGTGATCAAGGATTTGGGCACGCACGACATCGACCTCACCGCCTGGCTGGCCCAGTCCGATTACCAGTCCGTCAGCGCCCGCACCACCACCCGCTCCGGCCGCTACCACGAGGACATGGTCGCGGCCACCGGACAGTTGGACAACGGCGTGATCACCAGCCACCTGGTGAACTGGCTCTCGCCGATGAAGGAACGCGTCACCGTGGTCACCGGCGAACGCGGCGCCTTTGTAGCGGACACCCTGACCGCCGATCTGACGTTCTACGAAAACGGCATCATCAGCACCGAATGGGAATCCGTGGCCAACTTCCGCGGCGTCTCCGAAGGCAACATCACCCGGCTGGCCATCCCCAAACGCGAGCCGCTGAAGGTTGAACACGAAGCCTTCCGCGACGCCGTGCTGGCCAGCCGCGGAATGCTGCCCGAACCGTCCGGCTCCAGCTCTGGTGCGGACGACGGCGCCGGCAGCGGCCGTCCGGCCGCCACCATCGTCACCATGCGCGAAGGGCTGAACACGCTGCGCGTGGCCGAAGCCATGATCGCCAGCGCGAAGGATTCCCGCACCATCGGGCTGCGCGCCTGATGGGCCTGCGGATCCTGCTGGCCACGCGGATCTATGCCCCGGAGGCAGGAGCTGCCGCCTACCGGCTGGCGGCCACCGTGCGGGCGCTGACCGAGGCCGGCCACCGGGTCACCGTGCTGACGACCCGACCGCCGAAAGGACTGCGTGGCGCGGAGGAAGGAGCCGCCCATGGTGCGCGGATCCTGCGCTGGCCGGTGCTCCGCGACGCCAGTGGCGCCGTGCGCGGCTATCTCCAGTACGCCAGCTTCGACATCCCGCTGTTCTTCCGCTTGCTGGTGCAGAAACCCTTCGATGTGCTGCTGGTGGAACCGCCGCCAACCACCGGCGTCGTCGTGAGGACGGCGGCCGCGCTGCGGCGTCGTCCGTACGTGTACTTCTCCGCCGATGTCAGCTCCGATGCGGCAGCCGGCATCGGAGTGGACCCCCGGGTGGTCAAGGTGCTGCGGGCCGTGGAACGCTGGGTGGTTAGCGGCGCCTCAGGCGTCCTGAGCATCTCCACCGGGGTGACCGCGGCGCTGGCGCGGCTGACGTCCGGCGGGGCCACAGTGGCCGAGGTGGGCACCGGCATCGATACCGGGACCTTCAGCCTGGCCGGCCCCGCGGACGCGCACCCCGGCCCCACCTTCGTGTACGCCGGGACCATGTCCGAAATCCAAGGCGCCGGCGTCTTCGTGGACGGGTTCCTCAAGATCATGGACCGGTACCCCGACGCGCGGCTGCTGATGTACGGCGGCGGCGTGGAGGTGGAGGAGCTGCGCCGGCGCGCTGCGCCTGCGGGGGAGCGCATCCGCTTCCCGGGAACGGCCGACGGCGGCGCGATCGCGCGCGCCCTGCGCAGCGCCACGGCGGGGCTGGCTTCGGTGCGGCCGGCCCGTGGCTACGACTTTGCCTTTGCCACCAAAGCCTTCGTTTCGCTGAGCTGCGGTGCTCCCGTGATTTACGCCGGCGTGGGCCCGCTGCGGCAGTTGGTCGCTGACCACGGGTTGGGGCAAAGCGTGGACTGGGACGGCGGCCAGGTGGCCGAGGCCATGGCCGCCGCGCTGGAGAAGCCGGTGGAGGACGCCGAGCGACGCCGGCTGTCCGACTGGGTGGAGCTGAACTATTCGCTGCGCACCGTGGGACGCCGGGCGGCAGAAGCCGTGGCGGTCGCCGCGGAAACCTCGCGGCTGCGCTGAACTCCGGCCGCGCCGGCGACGGCCGCGTGGGGACCGGCTCCGTCAGGGTGTCAGCAGGGCAGCGAGGATGCCCCGGGTGACGGCCTCGTCCTCGGCCGAGCTGAGCGCCGCGGCCGCTCCGTGCGCGTTGGCTTTGTACTTGTCCACTTGTTCGGTGGTCAGCGACGCCAGCGCCCGCGCCAGCGACTCCGTGCTGAAGTCCTCGGTCACCACGCCCAGGTCGTAGGCCTTCATCAGCGCCGCGGTCTCCGGGGACGGGCTGAACACCAGGGCCAGCCGCGCCTGGACGAAATCAAAGAACTTGTTCGGCAACATGAACCGGTGGTTCATTGTCTGCGGCGGAAGGGAGAAGACACCGACGTCGTAGGCATTGAGCGTGGCCGGCAGCTCTTCCGGGGGAACCGCGTCGTGGAAGGTGATCCGTTCATCGCCTGCGGCCAGGTCTTTGAGCTGCTGCCAGTAGCGTCCGCCGTCGCGCGCTTTGACCAGATACAAGTCCAGGGTGAAGCGGTCATCGAGCAGCTTCATTGCGTTGATGGTGCCTTCCAGGTTCCGGCCGGGCACTGCGGCCCCGCTGTGGACCAGTCGGATTCTCCCCGGCAGCGGGGCCGAGGGCTCAAGCTGACGGAACGGCCCGGCGTTGCGGACGACTTCCACGGTGCAGCCGAAGTGATCCGCATACATTTTGGCGATTGATCCGTTCACGGCGGTGACTGCGGCAGTGCGCGGCAGGTACTTGGCGCAGATGCTCCTCATATAAGGTGACACCAGCAGACGCCAGGGCAGCACATGCGAGCGTTCCTCCGGCGCCCATTCGTGCATGTCTCCCCATACGGGGGCTCCCTGCGCCACGGCATGGGCCAGCGGCAGGGCGCGCGCCTCGTTCGCCACCACCACGTCGAAGCGGCGGCCCGCCACTAGCCCGCGGGCCTGCCTGATCGCAGGGGCAGAGAGCTCCACCGCCGAATGCAAGCGCAGCGCCAGCAACAGCACGCCCAGCGGTGTCTGCGGCAGCGACGGCAGCGACGCGTCAATCTCCAGGTGGTGGGTGGCGCCGGGCGGGCGTTCGCCGTAGCTGAGCGTGGTCACCTCGCCGGCTTCGGCCAACAGCTTCAGTTGCCGCAGCACACGGGAATCTGCCTGAATATCCGAGAACGAGATACACAGGATCTGCTGGGCCACCACTGCTCCTTGTCGCTGACGCCCGGCGAACGCCGAACACTGAAAGATTACCGTCAGGTAAGAGCCCCGCTGCGCCGTGCCGGAACGCCCGGCGTGCCGGGGAACGGCGCGGGCTGCAGACCCTGAGGCCGTTTGGGACACCACGAGGCGTTCAGGCCGCCGGGCTAGGATGGCGAAGGAAGCCGGACCGCGCCGGCTGCAGCCCACCAAGGTCGGGGAGCCTCGTGAAGATCGCCATCACCAAGAGCACGCTGCGGATTCCGCCAACGTACTTCGCCACGGCCCACGCCGAGCGCTTGAAGGACAAGCACGACTTCCGCGTTTTCACCCTGGTGGCAGAGATTGAGGATTCATCGGTGACGGTGCCGGTGACTGACTTCGTTCCGGCGCCGGGACTGGGCTTCCGCCGCCGGGAACTCATGATGCCAGCCTTCCTGAAATCCATGGCGGTGGCTGTGGCACGCTTTGAACCGGACATCATCCACCAGCACTTCGCCACCTGGTCGAAGCCCGCCGTCCAGGCCTCCATCGCGTCCGGGACTCCGCTCCTCACCACCATGCACGGCTCGGACATAGTGTCCCTGGGGAATCCCGCGGAGACGATGATGGCCCGCTGGCACCACCGGAATGTGCTGGCGGCCGCGGCTCACAGCACCCGCATCCTGGTGGTCAGCAACTACATGGCCGGCCGGGCCGCAGAGCTGGACCTCGATACCGCGAAGATCCATGTCCATTACCAAGGCGTCGACACTGACTATTTTGAGCCGAACCGCTACCAGAGTGATGAGGTGCCGGTGGTGCTCTTCGTCGGCCGGCTGAACACGCAAAAGGGCATCCGGGATCTGCTGGACGCCTCGCACGCGGTCTGGCGCAAGGCCCGGCACCGGCTGGTGGTGATCGGGGACGGCCCGCTGCGCGACGCGGTCGCCGAGCAGGCTGCCAGCCACCCCCACATTGACTATCTCGGGCGCCAGGACCGGGCCGCGATCCGCTCCTGGATGCAGCAGGCGCACATCCTGGTGGCGCCCAGCCAAGAAGCCGGAGGCGCCCGGGAAGCAGCCGGACTCGTGCTGCTTGAAGCCCAGGCATGCGGCACACCGGTGCTGGCGTACCGCAGTGGCGGCATCCCGGAAATGATGGACGACGGGGTCACCGGCGTGCTGGCACCGGAAGCCGACTACCGCCAGTTGCAGGACGGGTTGCAGCAATTGCTGCGGCTGGGCAGCGCAGAGTATCTGGCCATGCGCCGCGACGCGCGCAAGTTCGTGGTGGACCAGCGAAGCCTGGCGGGCAGCGTCCGGGAGCTGGAGGCCCACTACCACGACGTGGCACCACTGAGGCCGTCGACCGGACGGCGGTGACTGCCGGCCACCAGTCCGCCGCGGCCGCGGCCTGGTGCAGCCCTGACATTCCCGTTGTGGAATACTAGGCGGGTGAGTCGCTGCTGGGTCGTCGTGCCGATGTACAACGAGGCAACAGTCGTCGGCGCAGTCATCCAGGACCTGTTGAAGACCTTTCCCTACGTGGTGTGCGTGGACGACGGCAGCACCGACGATTCCGCCGCCATGGCGCGCAAGGCCGGCGCCGTCGTCGTGGTTCATCCGGTGAATCTGGGCCAAGGTGCCGCGCTGCAGACCGGAATCGAATATGCCGTGCAGGATCCGCAGCTGGACGCGGTCATCACCTTTGATGCCGACGGCCAGCACCGGGTCCAGGATGCCGCCGCCATGCTGGAACGGATCAGAGCCGGCGAAGCTGACGTGGTGCTGGGTTCCCGCTTTTTGGAGGGGCGGGGAGAGGTCTCGGCGCTCAAGCGCCTGGTGCTGCGCACGGCAGCCGTCCAGTCCCGGATTGCCACCGGCTACCGCCTCACCGATGCCCACAACGGACTGCGCGCCCTCTCCGCTGACGTGGCTCGGAGGATCCACCTGACCCAGAACCGGATGGCGCACGCGTCCGAACTCATCCACCAGCTATCCGCCCTCAACGCCCGGGTGGTGGAGCAGCCGGTACACATCGTCTATACGGAATATTCCAAGTCCAAGGGGCAGCCCCTGCTCAACGGCATCAACATCCTCGCTGACCTCTTCTTCCGGTGAACCCATGCTCATAGTCGTCCAAATTGTCCTGGTCCTGGCCGTCGCCCTCGGCGCGCTCGCACTGATGCGGGGAGGCCAGAACGCGCGGCACCAGGCCGTGCGCCGCATCGTGCTGGTGCTTTTCGCGGTCATGGCAGCGCTGTCCGTTTTCTTCCCGCGCATCCTGACCGCCGCGGCGAATGCGCTGGGCATCGGCCGCGGCACCGACCTGGTGCTGTACGGGCTGATTGTGTGCTTCCTGATTTACATGGCGAGCTCCTTCCATCGCACCCGGCAACTTGAGGAGCGGATCACCAAGCTGGCCCGGCGCATCGCCTTGGACGAGGTGCCCAAGCCGGACGAGGCCGCCGGACCGAACGACCCGGCACACCCGAAGGCCGGGCCATGAGCGTCGGGGAGGCTCATCGCGTCCCGACCGGCGGTCCGGAAGCCGAGATCGTGATTGCCGTGCACAGACCCGACCGGCCGGTCCGCCGTGCGGTGGAATCGGTACTGGCCGCCGCACCCGGTCGCGTCGCCGCCACGGTCGTGTGCCACAACATGGACCCGCATCCCGTGCGCGAGCAGCTGACCGGCCTGCCCGAGACCGTCCGGCTGCTGGAACTGGCCGACGGAATTCCGTCCCCGGCCGGCCCTTTTAACCACGGGCTGGGCCAGGCACGGGCAGCCTTTGTGGGCATCATGGGATCCGACGACATCCTGGAGCCGGGGGCGGTGTCCGCCTGGCTGGACGCTGCCCACGCCACGGGCGCGTGTGCCGTCATCGCCCCTCTGCGCCACCGCGGCGGCGCGCGCATCCTGACGCCGCGCGCCCGGGTGTTCAGGGGCCCGCTGGTGGATCCGCTGCGCGACCGTTTGGCCTACCGGACGGCACCGCTGGGGTTGATCCGGCGCGAGGCCGTCAACCGGTTGGGCCTGCGGCTGGCCGAAGGCCTGCGCACCGGCGAGGACCTGGAATTCGGTCTGCGGCTGTGGTTCTCCGGCGGGAAGATCGCCTACCCGGCCCACGCTCCGGCCTACCTGGTGGGGCAGGACGCAGACGAACGCGTCACCTCCGCCGTGCTGCCGCTGCGTACCCAGTTCCAAGATGTCCAGGCGTTGGTTTCCGGCACCTGGTTCCAGGCGCTGCCGGCAGCCCAGCGCGCGGCCATCGCGGTGAAGCTGCTGCGCGGCCACATCATCAGCGCGGCAGTGCGGCGGGGTGCTGATTTCGCTTGGGGCGCCGAGGACCGGCAGGCGATGTCCGCCGTCGTCCGCGCCCTGGCAAACGCCGCCCCCGATGCCCCGCGCCTGCTGAGTGCCCCGGACGAACGGCTGCTGCGGGTGCTGCGTGATGCCGCCTCGGCCGCTG
>NZ_JBNHHB010000167.1:0-11257 GCF_059091905.1 Arthrobacter sp. Dra40 | reverse complement strand
ACCCGCGACCCGCGGATTAAAAGTCCGATGCTCTACCAACTGAGCTAAAGGCCCGCCAGCCATTCCGCTTCGCTCAAGATGGAACCTGAGCAAGGCCGGATTTTGGCCAGTGCCTAGTTTATCGCACGCACTGCCACGCATTCGAATCCGGGCTGCTGCGTTTCGCCGGCGGCCGTTTCCCGGTGCGGCCACGGACCTGCTGAGGTGCCCTGAGACGCCCGGGCGCCGGGACCCGGCGCCTCTCTGTACCGGCGTCAGGGGCCGGAGTAAGGTCGAGATATGAGCCCGAACAACGGAAACGATGTCCCCCGGCCGCACAAGCCGAAGCCTTTTGCCCCGTTGGATTTCGAGGACTTCGCCGGCGGCGCCGACCCGGCACGCGTCTCCGAGGCCGCCCATCTTGCGGCCCAGGCTTTGGTCCACCGCGGCCGCGGATCGGATGATCCGGAAGTCACCAGGCGCCTGGTCAAGCTGGCCGACCAGCAGGGCCTGGAGGCCATAGCGGAAATGTGGTCCGAAAGCCCTGCCCGGTCCCTGCCGGGGGCGCTCTGGCGCCTTTACGCCCTGCGGGCGGCAGCCCAAGCGAATCCGGACAAACTGGCAGCCTTCTTCAAGGCGGGCACCGCATCGGCGGAAGTGTCAAAGGTCATCGCGGGAGTCGCCGAGCCACCCGGTGCGGACGAGGTCCGGGCCATGGCGGACACCATCCTTTCCGGGGCCTTCGACGGCGACTTCGACGTCGCGCTGGACCGCTCGGCGGCCTTTTGCCGGATCGTAGCCCTGGGCCAGACTCATCACGCCGACTCCGCAGAGCCAGCCAACGAGAACCATGCCACCAAGCTCACGCTGAACTCCCACCGCCTGGTGAAGACCGCCGAGGATCTGGAAGCAGCTGCTGCCGCCTGGCGCCGCGGCGAACTCGACTGACACCCGCCCGCCGCGGAGTTTGATTTGCTGCCCCGCAGCGCTGCCGCGGTGACAACGGCAGCGGCCGGAAAGCGCCTTTGAACATGACGCGCGCGTTTACCACACATCCCGTCCGCTGACACGTTTTTCCTGGGTCTTTCGGGGCTGTTGACATCCGCTGTGAGGCGTAGAAAACTGAAGGTGGTGTCGAACTGTGGCAGCCCCGGGCTCCAACTCTTAGCCGCCTCGAGCGGCCTTCCGCCGAGAGGCGCTCCCAGTTCGGCACCATTAATTTTTGTTCACCCAGAGGCGCTAATCTAGGCACGGCGGATGCTTCCCTTCCGCTGTTCGGACCAGTGAGAAAACCGCCGGTGACATGAAGCTAAGCCTCTTCCCCCAGGACACCAAGAGCCTCGAGTTGCTCGCCCAGACAGCAGCCGAGCTGATGGCGGGAGTTAAGACCCTCTCGGAGATCCTCGGGGCACCTGCGGACGACTACGACAAGCTCTCCGAAGAACTGCACGACCGCGACGCCAACGTCTCCCGCCTGCGGTTCGCGCTGTTGACCACGTTGCGCACCAGCTTCGTCAACCCGCTCCCCCGCGAGGACATGTTCCAGCTGTCACTGCATCTGGTGCACACCTTCGAACACCTTGACGGCGCCGCGGAGCTGATCGCCCTGAACCGGGTCAAGCGCCTGTCCAGCCGGGCATCGGAGCAGTTGGAAGTCATCGGACGGATGTCGGAAATGACCCGGGACGCCATGCCGCGGTTGAACTCCCTGGAGGACCTCGACGAGTACTGCATCGAGATGGTCCGGCTGGCCAAGCGGGCCGAACGCACCCACCGGGTGTGGGTCTCCGAGCTTTTGTCCGAACACAAGGGTGCCACCTTGGCCCGGCACCGCGACGTGGCCGACCAGCTGATAGCCGCCACCAAAACCCTGCGCCAGGCGTCCCACCACGTGGGTCAGATCCTGGTCAAGGAATCGTAGGTGGAGCTGTTCCTCCTGGTGCTGGTAGTCGCATTCGCAGGCTGCTTCGCCTTTATTAACGGCTTCCATGACGTTTCCAACGCGGTGGCCACCGCCGTGCGCACCCGCGCACTCACCCCGGGCATCGCCGTCGTGCTGGCGTCCGTCTGCAACCTGGCCGGTGCGCTGATCTCCAGCACCTTGGCCGTGGCGATCAGTACCGGCTGGATTGGTCTGCCCGATGGGCGCTCCGGACTAGCGATCCTGTTGGCGGGGCTGCTGAGCGCCTGTGCGTGGGGAGTGCTGACCTGGTGGCACCGGATGCCGTCGTCGTCCACGCACGCGCTGCTCGGAGGCCTGATCGGCGCGGGGACGGCGTCCACCCTGCTGGGCGGCGAGAACATCAGTGCCACGGAAAACCCCATCTGGGGGCAGTTGATCCTGCCGCTGCTGCTGTCCCCGTTGGTGGCGTTCCTGCTCTCCTACCTGGCGATCGTCCCGCTGACCTGGCTGGCCCGGTACCGGACTCCCCGCGAGGTAGGCCGAACAACGCGGCTGGCCCAGGCGGTCTTTGCCGGCACGTTCTCGCTGGGCCATGGGCTGCAGGACGGACAGCGCACCATGGCCGTGGTGCTGCTGGGACTGGCGGCGGCCGGATATGCCTCCGACCACCAGATGCCGTTGTGGGTGCAGCTGTTCGCGGCGGTGCTGCTGGCCGTCGGCGCGCTCTTCGGCGGCTGGCGGATCTCGCACACGCTCGGGTCGCGGCTGGTCCGGATCGATCCCCTGCACGGCGCCACCGCCCAGGGCGTCAGCTCCGCCATGCTGTTCATCGGGGCCATCGGCCTGCAGATGCCGCTCTCCAGCACGCACACCATGACCGCCGCGATCCTCGGCGCCGGTTCCACGCAGCGGATGCACGCGGTGCGCTGGCGGGTGGCCATCCGCGTGCTGGCCACCTGGGTGCTGACCCTGCTGGTGACCTCGCTTCTCGGCGGCATTTTGCTGCTGGCCCTGGATCCGCTGCTCTAACCGAACCGGCCAGGGACGGTACCGCCAGCCAGTTGGCGGCCTTCACGCTGGCGTTCCTGAACACGGCGACGGCGGGGACTCCCGTTCACCACAACGACGGCGGTGCCCCGCGCCCAAAGGGTCAGGCTCCGCCGTCGTTCCGGCCGTGCGGAGGCCTATCCCGAAGCGGCCTGTGCGGCGCTTTATCCGAAGCGGCCGGAGACGTAGTCTTCCGTGGCCTTCTCGGTGGGGTTGCTGAAGATGGACGGGGTATCGCCGTATTCGATCAGCTTGCCCGGCTTGCCGGTGCCGGCGATGTTGAAGAACGCCGTTTTGTCCGACACGCGGGCTGCCTGCTGCATATTGTGGGTCACGATCACCACGGTGTACTCCGTCTTGAGTTCTTCGATGAGGTCCTCAATGGCCAGCGTGGAGATGGGGTCCAGCGCGGAGCAGGGCTCATCCATCAGGATGACCTGCGGGGAAACCGCGATGGCGCGGGCAATGCACAGGCGCTGCTGCTGGCCGCCGGAGAGGCCGGAACCGGGCTTGTTCAGGCGGTCCTTGACCTCATTCCACAGGTTGGCGCCGGTCAGCGACTTTTCCACCAGCGCGTCCGCGTCCGACTTGGAAATCCGCTTGTTGTTCAGCTTGACTCCGGCCAGCACGTTGTCGCGGATGGACATGGTGGGGAACGGGTTGGGGCGCTGGAAGACCATGCCGATCTGGCTGCGCACCGCGACCGGGTCAACGCCCTGGCCGTAGAGGTTGTCGCCGTCCAGCAGGACTTCGCCCTCCACCCGGGCGCCGGGCAGCACCTCGTGCATCCGGTTAAGGGTGCGCAGGAAGGTGGACTTGCCGCAGCCGGAGGGGCCGATGAACGCTGTCACGGACCGGGCGTCGATGTTGATGTTGACGCCCTCCACCGCTCGGAAGTTGCCGTAGTAGACGTTCAGGTCCTTGACGTCAATGCGTTTGGACATGGGGGGTTCCTTCTCTTTGGTTCTGGCTCAGCGGCCGGTCTTGGGGGCGAAGATGCGCGCGATCAGCCGGGCGGCCAGGTTCAGGAGCATCACGAAGATGATCAGGATCAGGGCCGCTGCCCAGGCGCGCTGCATGCTGGGGTCCACATTGGTGGGCGAGGTCGGATTCATCAGCTGGCGGTAGATGAAGGTGGGCAGGGTGGTCATCCAGCCGCCGAACACGTTCCAGTTGATGCTGTTGACGAAACCTGCGGTGACCAGCAGCGGGGCGGTCTCGCCGATGATGCGGGCGATGGCCAGGGTGACGCCGGAAGCGATGCCGGAGATCGCCGTCGGCACCACCACCTTCAGGATGGTGCGCCACTTGCGCACGCCCAGCGCGTAGGACGCTTCCCGAAGTTCGTTCGGGACGATCTTGAGCATTTCCTCGGTCGAGCGAACAACCACCGGGATCATCAGCACGGAGAGCGCGACGGCGGCCACGAAGCCGGTGCGGGTGCTCGGCCCGAAAATCATTCCGAACAGTGCGGCGGCGAACAGGCCGGCCACGATCGAGGGGATGCCGGTCATGACGTCCACGAAGAACGTGATGCCGCGCGAGAGCGGGCCGCCGGAGCTGTATTCGACCAGATAGACGGCCGTGAGCAAGCCGATCGGCACCGAAATGATCGTGGCCCAGAGGGTGATCAGCAGGGTGCCGACGATGCCGTGGTAGGCGCCACCGAGGACATCGGTGCCGTTCGCCACCGTGTCGTTGTCGATCATGCCGGTCATGCCGTTCATCGAGGTGAAGATCAGGTTGTAGCTCAGCCCGGCGATGCCGTTCTGCAGCACGGTCCAGATCACCGAGATCAGCGGCACGACGGCGATGATGAATGCCGCGCAGATGAGGTTGGTGGCGAAGCGGTCCTTGGCCTTGCGGGCGCCCTCCACCGAGAGCGTCACCACGTAGCCGGCGATCACGAAGATCACGGCCGAGAGCAAGGCCCAGGACACGAGGCTGAAGCCGATCAGCGACGAGACGGCGGCGCCCAGGATGAGCGAACCGGCTGCGACGGCCCAGATGGCCCAGCCCGGCAGCTGGTTCTTGGTGAGCGTATTGCGCCTGGTCGGAGCCGGGGTGTCAGTGAGCAGTTTGGACATCAGTTGGCTCCCGAGAATTCCTTGTGCCGGCTGATGATCCAGCGGGCGATCATGTTCACGGCCAGGGTGATGACGAACAGCACCAGGCCGGCGGCGATCAGTTCGGACAGCCGCAGGCCGTACGCCTCCGGGAAGTTCAAGGCGATCTCTGCGGCAATCGTCTGGTTGCCCGACTTGATCAGGCTGGCGATGAGTCCGCCGCCGGAGAGCACCATGGCCACCGCCATGGTCTCGCCGAGCGCGCGGCCCAGGCCCAGCATCACGGCGCTGATCACGCCGGGCCGGGCAAACGGGAAGACGGCCATCCTGATCATTTCCCAGCGGGTGGCGCCCATGGCGAGGGCTGCTTCCTCATGGAGTTTGGGTGCCTGCAGGAAGATCTCCCGGCTGAGCGAGGTGATGATCGGCAGGACCATCACGGACAGCACGATTCCGGCCGTCAGCATGGTCTTGCCGGTCTGGCTGGCCGGGCCGGCGAAGATCGGAATCCAGCCGGCGTTTTCCGCCAGCCAGGTGTAGGGCCCCACCAGCGCCGGGGCGAGTACCGTCATGCCCCAGGCTCCATAGACGACCGAGGGAATGGCCGCCAGGAGGTCCACCACATAGCCGAGGCTCTGCGAGAGCCTGCGCGGGGCGTAGTGGGAGATGAACAACGCCACGCCCACGCCGACCGGGGTCGCCAACAGGAGGGCAATGGCTGCGGCGATCAGCGTGCCGATGACGATCGGCCAGATGTAGCCCCAGAAGCCGTTCCCGCCGGTGATCTTGGCGGGGTCTGCCCCGAACGTCGGCAAGGCCTGCCAGAGCAGGAACGCCGCCACGCAGAACAGCACGAAGAGGATCAGGCACCCCGCGGCAAGCGCAAGGCCGGAAAAGACCTTGTCACCGGCGCGGCCCGTGCCGGTCTCGGTCATTGTTTGGGACACTTCACAACCCTTCGGGTTCCTTCTGTACTTCGCCTGGCTGTTCTGCCAGTCTTGCGGGTTCAACCCGCCCCGGCAATCTCGCCGGGACGGAACACGGCTGCGCCCCGCGCGTCAAACTGCGACGGCGCGGGGCCAACCGGACTTCGATAAGGACTAGGACTTCACCGAGATGGAGTCGATAGCGGTCTTGGCCTGCTCGCGCAGGGTGTCGGAAATCGGCGCGTTGCCGGCCGAGTCCTGGGCCGCCAGCTGTCCTTCTTCGCTGATCACGTAATTGCCGAAGGCCTTCACCAGGTCCACGGTGTTCTGATCAGCATAAGTCGAGCAGTAGATGTGGTACGAAACCAGCACGATCGGGTAGGCACCCGACTCGGTGGTGTCCCGCTTGAGGTCCAGGGACATGTCCACGTCGCTGCGGCCCTCGACCGGCGTGGCAACCTCTACGGCCTTGGCAGCAGCCTCGGGGCTCAACTCCACGTATTCCTCGCCGACCTTGACCTTCACGAGGCCCAGATCCCCGACGGCGGAAGCGTCGGCGTAGGTGATGGCACCGTTGGTCGCGGTGGTGGCGGAGACAACACCGGAGGTGCCCTGGGCGTTTTCGGCCTGGAGCTTGGCGGGCCAGTCGCCGGAGACTTCGTCGGTCCAGACGTCGCCGGCAGCGGCAGCCAGGTACTCCACAAAGTTCTCGGTGGTGCCTGATTCGTCGGAGCGGTGGACCACGGTGATGGGCGTGTCGGGCAGCTCCACGCCGTCGTTCTGCGAGGCGATGGCTTCGTCGTTCCAGGTGGTGATCTCGCCGCGGAAGACCTTGGCGATGGTCCCGGCGTCCATGTTGACGGAATCCACGCCTTCGAGGTTGAAGGCCACAGCGATCGGGGAAACGTAACCCGGGATGTGCATGGCGCCGTCGGGGCCGCAGACCTGCCGGGCCTGCTCCCATTCTTCCTCGTCCATGTACGCGTCCGAACCGGCGAACTGCACGCCGCCGGCCAGGAACGCGTCGCGGCCGGCACCGGAACCGTCCGGCGAGTACTGCACGCTGGCCTCGGGGTTCTGCGCGGTAAAGCCGGCCATCCAGGCCTGCATGGCGGAGTCCTGCGACGAAGCGCCCGCGCCGGAGAGCGTTCCGGAAACGGTTGCAGCCGACTCGGTGCTGCCGGCTGCGGCCTGGCTGCCGGTGGCGTTGTCGGAGCCGCAGGCTGTCAGCGCCAGTGCGGCAACTGAGAGGACGGCGGCCGCGCGGCCGATGCGAAGTGCCTTCACGTGTATGGTCCCTTTCAGGGTGAGAACGGATCAGGACGACCGGACGTACCCTCCGCCCTGGCGTCTTGCACCTTTGACGCTATGGGCGCCACGTAAAGAATGTGCCCGGTAAAAGTGAACGCAAGGTGAACAAGACCGAACGGTTTCCCATCAGGCGGCGCGCAGGTCTTGTCTTCGTGAGCATCCTCATACTAGGGGCCCCCCGTCCGGCCGGAGGCCCGGCTGGCCCCGCCTAGACTGGGAGCATGAGCGCAGGCACCCGGTTGGCAGATGCCCGGTCGTTCCTGCGCAGACGCGGGCGGGCCGGCTATAGCCGCAGCAAGTCCTCGCTCATGCCGGCGTTGCGGATCACCTTCTGCGCCGTGGCCGCCTACGTGGTGGCCGAGCAGGTGCTGGGACACGAGGGCCCGCTCTTCGCCGCAACCTCGTCCATCATCGCTCTTGGCTTCGCCAAGGGACCGCGGGTGCGCAAAGTGCTCGAAGTCGCTCTTGGCTGCACGCTGGGCATCGCCGTCGGGGACCTGCTGCTCCACTTCCTCGGCCCGGGCATCTGGCAGGCGGCCCTGGTGCTGTTGGTTTCCATCCTGCTTGCCAGGTTCCTGGACAGCGGCAGCATCTTCACCACCCAGATGGCTCTCCAGTCAGTGCTGGTGGTGTTGTTGCCGGCACCGTCCGGCGGACCCTTCACCCGCAGCCTCGATGCCGTCATCGGCGGCGCCTTCGCGCTGGTCGTGACCATGCTGATTCCCGGCGATCCGCGCTCCGAACCGCGTTCCAAGCTGCAGAGGCTGCTGGATGAGGTCTCCTCGGTACTGCGGGAGTGTTCGGATGCCCTGGCCCACAGCGACTCCACCAAGGCCTGGCACGCCCTGGTCCGGGCGCGGGCCAGCCAGTCCCTGATCGACGATGTCCGTGGCAGCTTCTCCTCGGCGCAGGAGGTCGCCCGGATTTCTCCCGCCTACCGCCGCCACCGGGATGAAGTGGGGGACCTGCAGGATGCGGCTGAAATGGCGGACCTGGCCATGCGCAACAGCCGGGTCTTCTCCCGGCGCATGACCTCCGTCATCAACCACGCAGCCATGACCGACGACGCGATCGCGGCGTTCTCCGACGTGCTTCAAGAGACCGCCGACGCCGTCGAAATCCTCGCAGGCGGCCTCTCCGGCCGGGACCCCGGCGCCCGCGAGCGCCTGCTCTCGGGAGCCCGGAACGATCTGGCCGCGGTTGCCATGCGCCTTCATCCCAAAACCCTCGGCATTACCGGCTTGGAGGGCGAGAGCCTGGTGCTGGTCTTCAGGCCGCTCATGGTGGACCTGCTCAAGGCCGCCGGGCTCGACCAGGACGACGCGACGTCCTACCTGCCCAAACTCTGATTGTCCTCCGCCCCCGTTACTGTGGGTGCATGAGCACCAAGACCCGTTCCAAAGCCCCTGCCTACCGCTGCGCCGAGTGCGGCTGGAGCACGGCCAAATGGGTGGGCCGGTGCGGGGAGTGCCAGGCGTGGGGAACTGTCGAAGAGGCCGCCCAGGTGACGGCTCGCACCACCGCCGCGGCCTCGGTCTCCCGGCCGGCGGAGCGGATCGCCGACGTCGATGCGACCACGGCGGCCTTCCGCGCCACCGGCGTCGGCGAGCTCGACCGGGTGCTCGGCGGCGGGCTGGTCCCGGGTGCGGTCATCCTGCTGGCCGGTGAACCAGGCATCGGCAAGTCCACCCTGCTGCTGGATGTGGCGGCGCGGGTGGCCCGGCTAGACCGCGACGTGCTGTACGTCACCGGCGAAGAGTCAGCGGCGCAGGTCAAGCTCCGGGCCGAGCGGATCTCAGCGGTGGCGGACAACCTCTACCTGACCGCCGAAACAGACTTGGGCATAGCGCTGGGCCACGTGGAGCAGCTCCAGCCGGCGCTGCTGATCGTGGACTCGGTCCAAACCCTGAGCAGCAGCGCCGTGGAAGGCGCGGCCGGAGGAGTGACCCAGGTGCGCGAGGTGGCGGCCTCGCTAATCAACGCTGCCAAGAGCACCGGCATGACCACGATTCTGGTGGGCCACGTGACAAAGGACGGCTCGATCGCCGGGCCGCGGCTGCTGGAGCATCTGGTGGACGTGGTCTGCCAGTTCGACGGCGACCGGCATTCGCGCCTGCGGCTGGTGCGTGCGGTCAAGAACCGCTACGGCCCCACCGACGAGGTGGGCTGCTTCGACCTGACCGAGGGCGGCATCGAGGGATTGACGGATCCGAGCGGGCTGTTCGTGTCCCGGACCAAGGACCCGGTCTCCGGCACCTGCATCACCGTGACGCTGGAGGGCCGGCGGCCGCTGGTGGCCGAGGTGCAGGCCTTGCTGGCCGAGACCTCCAACGCGCAGCCGCGTCGTGCCACCAGCGGGCTTGATTCTTCCCGTGTGGCCATGATGATGGCCGTGCTGCAGCGCCGCGCTTCCATGTCGCTGCACAAGGACGACAGCTATGTGGCAACGGTGGGCGGGGTCCGGCTGAGCGAACCGGCCACCGACCTGGCCACGGTCCTGGCCATCGCCTCGGCGAAGACCAACCAGCCGCTGCCGGCGCAGTTGATCGCCTTCGGAGAAGTCGGCCTGGCCGGGGAGGTCCGGCCGGTGCCCGGCATCGGCCGCCGCATTCAGGAGGCAGAACGCCTCGGGTTCACGCACGCGATCGTCCCGGCATCTCCTGACGGAGCAGGCCAGGTCCCCGCTGGTTTCACCGTCAAGGAAGTTCACACCGTCTCCGAAGCGCTGTCCACGCTGTTCCGCTGAGCGCGGGAGGAGAAGGATAGCCGGTATCCGGCACTATCATGGAGCCTGGGGCTGCCCGGACGGCGGCCCCCTCCCCATGCCCGCCCGCCTTAAGGAAACGCCCCACATGGTCAAAAGCCCCGAGGTCGCCCTCAAGGCGACGCTGGCCCGCGTAGCGCCCGGAACGCAGCTGCGCGACGGGTTGGAACGGATTCTTCGCGGGCGGACCGGAGCGCTCATCGTGCTCGGCTACGACCAGCAGGTGGAAAACATCAGCAGCGGTGGCTTCGACATCGGGATCGAGTTCTCTCCCACCCGCTTGCGGGAGCTGGCGAAGATGGACGGGGCCATCGTCTGTGACAAGGACGCGGCGAACATCGTCAAGGCCGCCGTGCAGCTGGTCCCGGACCCCTCCATCCCCACCCAGGAGTCGGGCACCCGGCACCGCACCGCGGAACGGGTCGCCATCCAGACCGGGCTGCCGGTCATCTCGGTCAGCCAATCGATGCAGATCATCGCGCTGTATGTGGAGGGCATCCGGCATGTCCTGGAGGGCTCCGAGCCGGTGCTCGCCCGGGCCAACCAGGCGCTGGCCACGTTGGAGCGCTACCGTGCCCGGCTGGACCAGGTCACCGGTTCGCTCTCGGCGCTGGAGATCGAGGCCATGGTCACCGTGCGGGACGTAGCGGTGACCCTGCAGCGGCAGGAAATGGTGCGCCGCATCTCCGATGAAATCTCCCAGTACGTGCTGGAACTTGGCGTGGACGGGCGCCTGCTGTCACTGCAGTTGGATGAACTGACTTCCGGGCTCGGCCCGGACAGCGAGATGATCCTGCGCGACTACGCGGACATCAAGGGCGGCATCGACGTCGCCGCCGCCTTGCAGACGCTGCGCGGTTTCACCTCGAACGACCTGATCGACCTGGGCCGCGTTGCCAGTGTGATCGGCATCCAGGCCGGGCAGGATTCCCTGGACGCAGTGGTCCAGCCGCGCGGATACCGGCTGCTGGCCGCGGTCAAGTCGGTACCGCGGGCGGTGGCAGACCGTCTGGTCGACCATTTCGGTGGTCTGCAATCGCTGATGGCCGCCAACATCGACGACCTTATGGCGGTGGACGGCATTGGCGAACAGCGTGCCCGGGTCATCCGCGAAGGCCTGTCCCGTATTGCCGAAACCAGCCTGCTGGACCGGTTCCTCTAGCCTCCTCAAGCCAGGGTTCCGCTAGCGCAGTTCGAAGACTGTCTTGCTGCTGGACTTGTTGTCCAGCTTCGTCACCAGAACATAGGTGCCCGGCTGCGG
>NZ_JBNHHB010000166.1:0-11260 GCF_059091905.1 Arthrobacter sp. Dra40 | reverse complement strand
GCTGATGCCCGCCGCGAGGTTGGTCACCAGCGAAATCCCGAAGACTTCCATGCCGGCGTGGCGGGCGGCGATTGCCTCCAGAGCCGTGGACATGCCGACCAGATCCGCCCCAATCCGCCTGGCATACTGCACTTCCGCCGGAGTCTCGTAGTGCGGGCCGGGGAACTGGGCGTACACGCCCTCGTCCAGGCTGGGATCGACTTCCCGGGCCAGGCCGCGCAGCCGCTCCGAATAAAGATCGGTGAGGTCAACGAAGGTGGCACCTTCCAGCGGAGACGTTGCCGTGAGGTTGATGTGGTCGCTGATCAACACCGGTGTACCTGGCGCCCAGGCAGGATTCAATCCGCCGCAGCCATTGGTCAGGACCAGAGTCTTGCACCCTGCCGCAGCGCCGGTCCGGACCCCGTGGACGACGGCGCGGACGCCTTTGCCCTCGTAGTAGTGGGTGCGGGCGCCGAGCACCAGCACGCGCTTGCCGTCAGGCGCCAGGACGGAGCGGATGGTGCCGACATGGCCCTCGACCGCGGGGGCGGAGAACCCAGGAATGTCTGTGGCCGGGATGGTGTGCGTGGTTTCGCCGATGAGGTCGGCGGCTTCGCCCCAGCCGGAGCCGAGCACCAGCGCCACGTCATGGGCGGAAGCGCCGGTCTGCTCAGTGAGGAATGCGGCTGCCTCGGCGGCCAGTTTAAAGGGATCTGTAGTCACAGCACCTAACCTACCCGCTGCCCAACTGCTGCTGAAAGAAGAGGCAGGCATGGCCGTCGTCGCAGTGGCGGGACGGTGGCGCGCGGCCGATCCGGGCAGAGGCAGGCATCGCCGTCGTCGCAGTGGCGCTGCGGTGGTGTTCCGATTGCAGCGGCGCAGCCTACGGCCTTAGGTGGTCGTCGCAGCGGCGGGGCAGACCCGTGCGGCTGTCCTCGGCCGCGGCCAGGTTGAGGCGTTGCTGGGCATGCGACAGAATGAAGTGCGTGACTAGCCAAATAGATTTCAGTGCCCCGCGTCTGGCGATCCTGGGCGGGGGCCCCGGCGGATATGAGGCGGCCATGGTGGCCAACTCGCTGGGCGCCAAAGTGACCATCATCGAACGGAAGGGGCTCGGCGGCTCCGCCGTCCTGACCGATGTGGTGCCGTCCAAGACCCTGATCGCCACCGCGGATGCCATGCGGCGGGTCGCCAGCGCCCACGAGCTGGGGGTGCGTTTTGATGAGAACTCCAACGCTGCCTACGCTGATCTGCGTACCGTCAATGACCGGCTGCTGAAGCTGGCCGAGAGCCAGTCGGCGGACATCCACCACGGGCTGGAGCGCGCCGGCGTGCGCGTCATCCTGGGCGAAGGCAAGCTGTCCGGTCCGAACTCCATCGCTGTCACTACCGACACCGGGACCGAGACAGTGGCCGCGGATGCCATTTTGATTGCTACCGGTGCCACCCCGCGTGAGCTATCCACCGCCAAGCCGGACGGCGAACGCATTTTCAACTGGACCCAGATTTACAACCTGACCGAGATTCCCGAGCATCTGATCGTGGTCGGTTCGGGCGTGACCGGGGCGGAGTTCGCCTCTGCCTACCGGATGCTCGGCACCAAAGTCACCTTGATCTCCTCGCGTGACCGGGTGCTGCCGGGCGAAGACGCTGACGCCGCCGCCGTGCTTGAGGACGTTTTCGCACGCAGCGGGATGACGGTGCTGTCCAAGTCCCGGGCAGCCAGCGTGGAACGAACCGACGACGGCGTGCTGGTCACCTTGGCCGACGGCCGTGTGGTTGAGGGTTCGCATTGCCTGCTCGCTGTCGGCGGCGTTCCCAATACCGCCGGCATCGGGCTGGAAGAAGCCGGCGTGGGCCTGACCGAGAGCGGCCACATCAAGGTGGACGGCGTCTCCCGGACCACGGCGTCGAACATCTATGCCGCGGGAGACTGCACAGGCGTCCTCGCCTTGGCCTCGGTCGCGGCGATGCAGGGCCGCATCGCAGTGGCACACCTGCTGGGCGACTACGTCAAGCCGCTCAAGCTCAAGCAGGTGGCGTCCAATATTTTCACCAGCCCGGAGATCGCCACCGTGGGGGTCACCGAGGAGGAAGTTGCCGCCGGAAAGTATCAGGGCGACATCATCAAGCTCTCGCTGGATACGAACGCGCGGGCCAAGATGATGAACGTCTCCGACGGCTTCGTGAAGATCATCGCCCGGCGCGGCTCCGGAACGGTGATTGGGGGAGTTGTGGTGGCTCCGCGCGCTTCCGAGCTGATCTTCCCGATCGCGATGGCCGTCACCCAAAAACTCCACGTGGACGATATCGCGAACACCTTCACGGTGTACCCGTCGCTGACCGGCTCGATATCGGAGGCCGCGCGGCGCCTGCACGTGCACCTCTGAGCAGCGGGTGCCTCCGTCATTCCCGATATTATTTGCGCCACATTGTCGGATTCCGGGTCTATGATCGTCAATAACAATGCATTGAAACGATGAACCGAATCGGTCAGTTGGGGGACAAAGATGAGCGAGCAGCGTACTGCCGTCATTGTGGAGGATGATCTGGACATCCGGGAGTTGATCTCCACGGTGCTGTCCAGTTCCGGATTCACGGTTCACACCGCGTCTTCCGGGATGGAAGGCGTTGCTGCCATCAAGCGCCACAACCCGGATGTTGTCACCCTCGATCTCGGTTTGCCGGACATCGACGGCTTCGAGGTTGCCCGCCAGGTGCGCCGCTTCAGCGACACCTACATCATCATGCTCACGGCCCGGGCCGAAGAGCTGGACACGTTGCTGGGCCTGGAAACCGGGGCGGATGATTACCTGACCAAGCCGTTCCGCCCGCGTGAACTGCGCGCCAGAATCACGGCGATGCTGCGCCGTCCCCGCAGCACCAAGAACGACGACGGCGGTGCCTCCCTCGACGGCGCTGCGCCCCGTGAAGGCGGTGCCTCCCTCGACGGCGCTGCGCCCCGTGACGGCGTGGCACCCGTGGTCGTCCCCGGGCGGCCGGCAGGTACAGCGGCTGCTGCCTCTGCCCCGGAACCCGTCCTGCAAGGTGCAGGTGTTGGCGCCGGCGGACATGCCGGCCTGCAGTTGTCACCGGCAGCCGGTAGCCGGCCTGCTGCCCTCGGAGGGGCGGCTGCGACCGCTGAGATGGGCTCTGGGCTGGCATTTGCTGCGGTGGCGGAAGAATCCCGGCTCGCCGAGGGCGTGCTGGAGCACAACGGTATTGTGGTGGACAGCCGGGCCCGCACCGTGATCCGGTCCGGCCGCGAACTGGAATTGACCCGCAGCGAATTCGATTTGCTGTATGCCCTGATGGAAAGCGGCCGCGTGGTGCGTACCAAGGCCGATCTGGTCCGACGGTTGCGCAACGAGCCCTACAACACCGGCGGCTATATTTCGGATTCCGACGAACGCACCATTGAAGTGCACATGGCGAATCTGCGCCGAAAGCTCGGCGACGACACGAAAGCACCCCGCTGGATCAAGACAGTCCGCGGGGTGGGCTACAGCCTGGCCCCGAAGCGCTGACAGTCCGCAGGTGGGCTACAGCCTGGCCCCGAAGCGCTGACAGTCCGCAGGTGGGCTACAGCCTGTCCCCGAAGCGCTGACAGTCCGCTTACAGACGCACGAACAGCGCCAAGCGCTCTAGCAGCGCCAGGCAGACGCGCTACTGCGCTGAGTGGATGGTGCGCAACTGCGCCGTCGTGGTCATCCCGCAGGTGCGCAGTTCGTCGAGAAGAGTAGCTGCTGCCTCAAAGAGCTGCCCTTGGACCAGGCACTCGAGATGCTCCGCCATTTGGCCGAGCCGTCCGGCGCCAACCATGCTGCTGGAAATCTTGAGGCTGAGGATCGCGTCCATGGCGTCGTCGGCATCCCTGGCGAGGATGGCGTTGGAAACTCTCCCATATCGGTGTTCCCACAGCCCGACATAGTTGCCGATAAAGTGGCGGCGCATGCTGCCATCGTGATCGCCGAGGTCGGTGGCCAGTTTCTCGAGCACCGCAGATGAAACCAGCGGCAGCTCGGTGATTGCAGTCATGCCGACCCCTGTCGACCCGAAGCGGAGGAACGCCCGGAAGAGAGCATCGGGCGGTGCCCCTTTCAAACTGGTTGCGACGTCGAACTACCTACCATCGTAGGCGACTGCGGAGAGTAACCCGGCCGCGGGGAGGGAACTTTGGCTAACTCTTGGACACAATTAGCCTCCTGCTTCAGGGGCGTCGGCTTAACCTGCACCGGAAGGAGGCCGACTCGGCTGTCCAAACCTCCGCGCAGCACTCTTTGGCGAAACCTGAGCAAATCTTCAGTCGAGGGCCTGCAGACCTTAAGAGAGGTGGGTCACAGTGGTGTCAAAGGTCCCGAAGTTCACCCAAGCCTGGCGACCTGGTCTCCGTTAGTCCACCATCCGCTGGGAGCAGCTCCAGCACCTTGATCCGTCCGGAGGGGAGTGCCCCGGACAATAAGGTGCTGGGGCTGCTTCCTTATGGCCGGCCGAGACCGGCCCGCCGAAGCGCTTCAGCCATGGCGGTGTCTGCGGAGGCGGCGGGACCCGGGGTACGGCCGGTGCCTCCGTTTGGCTTTCGGCTGTCGCGGCGCCCGCTCCTGCCACCGGCGGCGCCGGGACGCGCTGCTCCCGCCCCCTGCCCGGGAGCCCCCGCCGTCCCTTGGCGGGTTTCCCCGGAGCGGCCTGGGCGGTCCGAGCCGGGCTGCCGCTGGCCGCGCGTGGGCGCCTCGTCGTCGAGCCGCAGTGTCAGGGAGATGCGCTTGCGCTCAGCATCGGCTTCGAGGACCTTGACCTTCACGACCTGGCCGGACTTGACCACGTCGTGGGGATTCGACACGAACTTGTCCGACATGGCGGAGATGTGGACCAGGCCGTCCTGGTGTACGCCAACATCGACGAAGGCACCGAACGCGGCGACGTTGGTCACCGTGCCTTCGAGCACCATGCCTGGTGTCAGGTCTGAAATCTTCTCCACACCGTCGGTGAAGGATGCGGTGGTAAAGGTCGGCCGTGGGTCACGGCCCGGCTTCTCCAGTTCGGTGATGATGTCCACCACCGTGGGCAGCCCGAAATGGTCGTCGACAAACTGCTGCGGGTCCAGCACAGCCAAGGACTGGGCTCCGCGCGCCGCCGCCGCGGCTGTAGTGCCGGCGGCGGCAAGGATCTTACGCGCCACACCGTAGGCTTCCGGGTGGACACTGGACGCATCGAGGGGCTCGGCTCCACCGGTGATGCGAAGAAAGCCCGCGCACTGTTCGAATGCCTTTTCGCCCAGCCGCGGGACCTTCTTCAGCTCGGCGCGCTTGGCGAACGGGCCGTTGGCATTGCGGTAGGCCACAATGTTCTCGCTCAACTGTGTGCCGAGGCCGGCCACACGGGACAGCAGCGACGGAGAAGCGGTGTTCAGGTCCACGCCGACCGCGTTAACGCAGTCTTCGACCACAGCGTCCAGGGACCGCTCCAGCTTGCTGGCGGTGACGTCGTGCTGATACTGCCCGACGCCGATGGACTTCGGGTCGATCTTCACCAGTTCCGCCAGCGGGTCCTGCAGGCGGCGGGCGATGGAAACGGCGCCGCGCAGTGAGACATCCAGTTCGGGCAGTTCGGCCGACGCCAGGGCAGACGCCGAGTAGACCGACGCGCCGGCCTCGGAAACCACCAGCTTTTGCAGCTTGCGGGCGGGGTCCATCAGCTTGATCAGCTCGGTGGCCAGCTTGTCGGTTTCCCGCGAAGCGGTTCCGTTGCCGATGGCGACCAGCTCGACGGCGTGCTTCTCTACCAGCTTGGCGAGGGTGGCGAGCGAGTCGTCCCACCTCTTGGCCGGAGCGTGCGGGTAGATGGTCTCAGTGGCCACCACCTTGCCGGTGCCATCGACGACGGCCACTTTCACGCCGGTGCGCAGCCCCGGGTCCAGCCCCAGGGTGGCACGGTTTCCAGCCGGCGCGGCCAGCAACACGTCGCGCAGATTCGCTGCAAAAACGCGGACGGCTTCATCTTCGGCTGCGGTGAACAGGCGCACGCGAAGGTCGATGGCAAGCTTGACCAGGATCCGGCGCCAGCCCAGCTGCGCGGTTTGCACCAGCCAGCGGTCGGCGGGCCGGCCGCGGTCCGCGACACCCAGCCGGGACGCCACGGCGTTCTCGAACCGGCCGCGCGCCTCCGTGAAGCCCTCGGCATCGGCGGGATTTCCCTCGCTGATGTCCAGATTCAGCACGCCTTCCTTCTCGCCCCGAAGCAACGCCAGCACGCGGTGCGACGGGAGGCCCGCCGGGTCCTGGGCGAAGTCGAAGTAATCGGCAAACTTCTGTCCGGTTTCCTCCTGACCTTCGCGTACTTCGGCCCGCACCAAGCCCTGCTGCCACAGCCGCTCCCGCAGTTCGGAGACCAGATCGGCATCCTGGCTGACCCGT
The DNA here is from genome assembly GCF_059091905.1 of Arthrobacter sp. Dra40. Classification (NCBI taxonomy): domain Bacteria; kingdom Bacillati; phylum Actinomycetota; class Actinomycetes; order Micrococcales; family Micrococcaceae; genus Arthrobacter; species Arthrobacter sp. Dra40. The sequence goes on along the minus strand of NZ_JBNHHB010000166.1, from coordinate 4,865 downwards.
TCCACCAGAATGGCCCGCGCACCGGCCAAGGCATCGGCGGGCTCATTGATGGCGTGCTCGGTGTTGAGGAACTGTGCCGCCGCTGACAGCGGATCCTGCGTGGGGTCCGCCAGCAATCCTTCTGCGAGCGGCTCCAGTCCGGCTTCGCGGGCAATCTGTGCCTTCGTCCGCCGCTTGGATTTGTAGGGCAGGTAAATGTCCTCCAGTCGCGCCTTGGTCTCGGCGGCGTTAACGGATGATTCCAGCTCAGCAGTCAGTTTGCCTTGCGCGGCTATGGCCTCCAGTACGGCGCGACGGCGGTCTTCCAGCTCGCGCAGGTAGCGCAGCCGCTCCTCGAGGTCGCGCAGCTGCGCGTCGTCCAACGTCCCGGTGGCTTCTTTGCGGTACCGGGCGATAAACGGGACGGTGGCACCGCCGTCGAGCATTTCCACGGCGGCCTTGACCTGCCAGGCGTTAACGCCGAGTTCGTGGGCCAGCTGGGCGTGGAGCCTCGCATTGAGCGTGGCCGGATCTACAGGCGGCAGGGTCGTCACGGGGGCGGTCTGGGCGGGCGCGGATGTTTCGGTCACCGATCCATTGTGCCGTATGCGCTGGCTGCCCTAGGGGCCGGGATAGTAGAAGGTGTAGTCATCGTAGGGGTCACGCCAGCTGGATTCGTCGCGCTGGATGCGCCGGACAGCGCCACCGGGAACCCATGCAGTCCGGGCAGAACCATGCACATCCATCCATTTCACCTGCACGCTGGTCCGGTCCCAGGAGACGGCTTTGGCATCGATGGTCTGGCCGTCCAACGTCACCCGAACGTACGGCTCGCGGCAGTAGGGCTCGCGTGTGGTTGCCGGGCGGTGGGCGTTGGCACGCACTCCACGGCCGTCGGCGGCCCTGGTATAGCTGCTGGCGGTAGCGACATCGACTTTGTTCATGGCGCCAGCATGTCATCCGGTCCGGACACTACGGCGGCACAGCGGTGCGGGGCTGCCTTAGTATCCGTATCCGCCGGATTCCTTGGCATTTTCGGCCGCTGCTTCCCCCTGCACATCCTTGGAGTCCGGGCCCGCGGTGTCCATGGGATTTTCGGGTTTCGTGCTGTTCTTGTCGGTCTGCTCCGAATCCTCTGGAGTTGTGGGTTCCTCGCCCGTGGGGCCGTTTTGTTCGTCGCCGTTGGTCATGATGTTTCCCTTCCCGGATGGGCACCAATATCGCCCTGAGCAGTACTGGGGGTGTCCGACGTTCTTCAGCGTAGGCCGATGCTCAGTATGCTGTCTACATCGGTGGCAAGGGCCCCTGAGGAAGGAGCCGGCGGCCATGTTTTCTTACATCAACGCAGCGGCCGGGCGCAGTCTGGCCATTGTCTTTTCGGCGCTGAAGATGTTGCGTCCCGTGCGGCCCATCCACTCCCTGGGACTTGAACTGGAAGGGCGGCTGGAGCGACTGGGAACGCCCACCTCCAGCGGCATACCGTGGCTGGATCAACCCGGTAGCAACGACGTCGAAGCCAGGCTTTCGAGATCGGTCGGGCTGCCGCCGCGTTTTCCTGACATTATCGGGCTCGCGCTGCGCGTCAGCGTCGACGGCAAGCCTGCCGATCTTTTGCTGGCGTCCACCGGCACCTCTCGTGCCGGCCGTTACGTGCTTCGGCCGCGTCGAGACCTTCGAACCGGGGCATTGACCACGTTGATGCCGTACCAGGGGGCACATGGGCCGGTGCAACTCGCCGCGCGCACGCTCAGGCCCGGCGTTCGGCTTCCGGCAGATCGCGGTGGATTCCGGCGGGCGTTGGGCAACGAAGAGTGGACCCTCGGCCTGTATTACGGCCAGCCACGGGGCCGGTGGCAGATGTTTGCCACTGTGACTTTGCGGCCCTCGCCGGGCGGAGGCGACACCGCCGTGCGCTTCGATCCGATCCTGAACCGGTTGCCGGATGCTGCAACCTACGGGTGGATCGAAAAGCTGCGCGAGCCGTCCTACGCGGTCTCCCGCCGGGAGCTGCCTCACAAGTAGCTGCCATGAGCGCAGGCCCGGGCCGCTCAGTGGGTGGAACCAGGCCTGCCCGTCACGTCCGCAATCCAGCTCCTCAGCATCCGGGAGGCTGCTGCCGGGTCCTCCTCGGGCCACCAGTGACCGGCGTCAACGACGACGATTTTCAGTGTCGCCACCCAGTGCTCCAGCCCGTCCACCAGTCGGGGAGACAGGAACGGGTCCCTGCGGGGGACCACTACCTGCACGGGAATGCGGCAGCGGACCGACAGAGCCCGTCGCCGGTACCAGTTCGTCCGGTACAGGGCGAGCCCCCGGGCGCCGTTGTCGCCGATCCTCCGGCCGGCCCGGCGCTCGTACAGCCGGGTCAAGAGCAGCCGCCAGACGAGCTCCGGGAGCGCGGGCACCTGGAACCCGACGACGTACGAGCTGCGCAGGGCCTGGCCTGCCGCCTGCGGCCACAAGCGAGGTGTGCGCAACCTACGGCGGAACCAGCGATGGAGGTGGCCCAGATCCGGCCCGGAAATGCTGGTAAAGCTGAGGATCCGGCCAGCGGCACGGCTGTCCTGAACAGCTGCCCAACCTTGGATGGAGCCCCAGTCGTGTCCCACAAGATGCACGGCGCCGGTGCCAACGGCGTCGATCACCGCGAACAGATCATCGACAAGAACGGGCAGCCGGTAGGCACTGCGGTCGGAGTCCTTGGTCCGCGATGCCCCGGCGTTTCGGGTGTCATAGGCGATCACCTGGAAATCGTTGCTGAGCGAGGCAATGAGGGATGAGAAAACGGAATGGTCGTCCGGGTAGCCGTGGACGAGCAGTACGGCTGGAACCCCGGCCGCGGGCGTGGGGCCGTAACTGTAGACGGCCAAGCTCGCATCGGGGCGCGTGACCGTCCGGTGCCTCTCTTCAGCCATCTTCGAAATTCCCCCTATGCAGGCCCCTCAACGGTACGTGCCCAGACTACGGCCGGCCGGCCGCCTTCGGGAGCTCATTTGTCCGCAGCAAACAGCGAGCTTTCACCGGAGCGCTCGCGGAGGGGCTGGCGTGGCCTTCGCGTCCGCTAGCACACATGTCCACATGATGAAACAAATGTCCGGATCGCGGACTGCTCTGACTAGAATTCTTGGGTTATCCCATCGAGCGAAAGCCGACATTCCATGTCTACACCAGCATCAGCGCCCGCGGGTGCGCCGGCAGCGCCGGTGAACTCCCGGGGCCGCGTCATTGTTGCCAGCCTCGTTGGCACGTCCATCGAGTTTTACGACTTCTATGTCTATGCCACGGCAGCCGTGCTTGTCTTCCCGGCGCTGTTCTTCCCGAATGCCAGCGGAGCCGTTGCGCTGCTGAGTTCCTTCGCGGTCTTCGGCGTGGCCTTTATTGCCCGGCCGCTGGGGTCCATCATCTTCGGACACTTCGGCGACAAGTTCGGCCGCAAGGGAACGCTGGTAGCCTCGCTGCTCACCATGGGCATCGCCACCTTCCTGATCGGCTGCCTGCCGACGGCCCAGGTGGACGGCTGGTCCTTCTGGGCTCCGGCCCTGCTGGTGGTCATGCGCTTCGCCCAAGGCCTGGCCCTTGGCGGCGAGTGGAGCGGTGCGGCTCTCCTGGCGACCGAGAATGCGCCGGCCAACAAGCGGGCCATCTACGGCACCTTCCCGCAGTTGGGGGCCCCGATCGGCTTCATCATCGCCAACTCGCTGTTCCTGGTGCTGAGCATCAACCTTGCCAACGAGGAGTTCATGGCCTGGGGCTGGCGCATTCCGTTCCTGGCCAGCGCCGTGATGGTGATTATCGGACTGTGGGTTCGCCTGAAGCTGGTGGAAACCCCTGCCTTCCAGAAGGTCGTGGACAAGGGTGAGGTGACCAAGCTGCCGCTGGGGCGCGTTTTCAAGACCAGCTGGCGCCAACTGATCCTGGGTACGTTCATCATGCTGGCCACTTACGTGCTGTTCTACCTGATGACCACGTTCACCCTCTCCTACGGCACTGCCGCGACCAACGAGCAGGACGCAGCCGCCGCGGCGAAGGCAGCCGGAAAGCCATTCGATGCGGATACCTTTGCCGCCGGCCTGGGCTACGCCCGCAATGATTTCCTGCTGATGCTGATCATCGGTGTGGTGTTCTTCGGGATCTTTACCCTGGTGTCGGGTCCGCTGGCGGAGAAGTACGGCCGCAAGAAGACCCTGATCGGGGTATCCCTGGGCATCATGGTCTTCGGCCTTCTCTGGGTCCCGCTCTTCGGCGGAGGCTTCGCCGGCACGATGGCGCACCTGATCATCGGCTTCACCCTGATGGGTCTGACCTTCGGGCCGATGGGCGCCATTCTGCCCGAACTGTTTCCGACCAATGTCCGGTACACCGGTTCGGCCGTGGCGTACAACTTCTCCTCCATCCTCGGCGCATCGGTGGCACCGTTCATCGCCGTCGCGCTGTGGCAGGCGGCCGGGGGCAGCACGGTCTTGGTGGGCCTGTACCTCAGTGCCGCCGCGGTCTTGACCCTGATCGCCCTGTTCCTGACCAAGGAAACCAAGGACATGGACTACGAGAACCAGTCCAGCTGACGTTGGAGTTGGATACACGGGAGGACCCGCGGTTGCCGCGGGTCCTCCCGTGCGTTTAAGTGTGTACTTCGCCGGATTCGGGAACGCCAGCCCCGCCGTGCCTGTCGGAGGTGGGAACTTCCTTCGCCGGTGCGGCAGCCGCAAAAGGCCGGACCTCCATCCCCGGTGCGGCAGGCGCAGGAAGGCTTACTTCGGTCTGTCCGAAGGCGGCAGGCAGCGAGGCGAGAGCCCCATGGAGCGGGCAACGCCCGGTCGGGTCGGGGCCGCAGAGACAGCAAAAGGCCCGCCGCCCCATCGGGGACGGCGGGCCCGTACTGCTTAAGG
>NZ_JBNHHB010000165.1:0-11279 GCF_059091905.1 Arthrobacter sp. Dra40 | reverse complement strand
GCGGAACTCGGCGGGATAGGGCTTGGGCACAGGAACATCCTTCCTGCAAGGAATGAATCCTCACAAGTCAGGAGTCAACTGAATTGGGGGCAGTCCCATCGGCCTCTTTGCTCCGTTCCTGGCCCTGCAACGGCCGGAGCTCACGGAGGTCCTCGGTTGGGCGGCCGCAGCGCAGTTCACCTCGTATTCCTTGGCTGCGCTGGCAGCCGCGCTCTTTGTCGATCGCGCCCCTCGTGCCGGCCTGCTGCTCGCGGGGGCGACCGCTGCTGTTGGGTGTCTGGGGGTCGCCGCCGCCTCGTCGCCGGCGGTGTTCGTAGCGGCCGTCTTTATCGGCGGAATGGGCGGTGGCTTCGCGTCTCCGGCCTTGGTCCCAGTGATTGACGCGGCGGTCCCGCCTCGGGCCTCCGCGACGGCGCAGTCGCTGGTGAACTCCGGAACGGCGGTCGGAGTGATTGGCGCGGGGCTGGTGGCCTCGGCAGCGGCGTCGGTCGGTTCGGCTTGGGTGCTCATGGCGCTGGCATGCGCTGCGACGGCGGTGGCGGTCTGGTACTCCGCCCGGGCACGGACGGATCTTGGGAACTCCGACCGCACTGGCCCAGAGCGGAGGACGAGCCGCGGACCTCTACTTGGACCGTGGCGCCTACTCGTCATTCCAAGCGTGGCAGCGGTCATTGCCGGTGCCGGCTCAGCCTTGATCTGGTCGTTCGGCCCGTTGCTGCTCACCGACGCTGAGTCCGTCGCTACCGAGCGGGTCGGATGGCTATGGATCGCCCTCGGCCTGGGCGGGTTCCTCGGCGTCTTCACCGGAGCACTGGTCCGTCGCCTGGGTACACGGGGCGGATGGTGCTTCTTCGCCGGTGTACTGGCCCTTGCCAGTGCAGGCGTGGCGGTATCCATGGCCACCGGCACCGCTTGGACCGCCTATGCCAGCATGGCTGTCTTCGGTGCCGGCTACATGAGTTTGTCCGGCGTGCTCATCCTCTGGGCACGCAACGTGTGGCCCGGCAGCGCCGGAGCCGGCACATCCGTGCTGTTTATAGCGCTGGCAACAGGCCAGGCACTGGGCTCCGCCGGCTTCGGGCTGGCCCGCGGGGCCGTGCCACCCGTTGTCCTCGCTACTGCCGCCGCCGCCCTCCTCGTCCTCGGCGGCCTCGCTGGGCTGATCCGTCAGCGGCAGCGCGTAACCTAATCGGCGAGCTCGACAACCTCGAACTCGAGCAGATCCGCCCCGCTGGCGACCGGCTGCTGCGAGCTGTTGTGGTCACGCGGCGCCCGATTGTCGCGCCAGTTCTCGAAGTCCTCGCGGGTGGCCCACTGTGTGTAGACGAAGTAGCGGTCCTCGCCGGCGACGGGACGCAGCAACTGGAAGCCCTCGAAGCCGGGAGCGGAATCAACCGCGTGCTTGCGGGCCGCGAAGCGGGCCTCCAGTTCAGTGCCCGAGCCCTCCGGAACCTTCAGTGCATTGATGACGACAATCGACACGATGCTCCTCACCCTTCTGCCCGGACCGTTCCAGGCCATCACACCTCAACGCTACCCGGTCACGTCGCCGTGTGGAGTAGCAGTAGGTTTGGAGGGCTGATGCAACTAGTCAGCCCGCAGTCGTCGTTCGCACACACGCAGGCCGAAAGGCCGAGAAAGGCTTCAAACAGCCCTCAAGATCTCTTAGCTGATACCGCTTGATCATCGTAGGTGCTGACGGTCGGTTCGATCCGGGGCGGCTGCACAACCTCGCACCAGGCCTCAAATCCGACTTGGAAAGCAACTATGCCCGCTTCCGGCAGCGCTATCTGGATGGCTTCCAAGATCTCCTCAGGGCTAACACCGTGTTTCAGCGCCACCTGAATGTGGCTCTTGATTTGCGCTTTACCCGCACGCATAACGGTCAGACTCAGGATGAACAACAGTTCCTTGGTACCCCGGTCCAGCCGGCGTTCCTGCAGATAGGCCGCTGATACCAGTTCATTAGTGGCCTGCAGTACAGGGAAGTCCGCCGCCGCCATGTACTTGTGGTAATCCAAGACGTAGCCGCGCTCGGCGGCCATCTCATTGACGTAGTCCTGTGCTGTGGATGCAGGCATAGGGAGTTCCTTATCTCGTCTAGACAGGTGCTTGCGGAGACCGGTTGAGGTTTTCGCTCAGATCCTTCGCCGCCTGGTGCACTTGCTTGCCAATGTTTTCGAGGGCATCGTGCTGGATTCGATATTCTGGTCCGGCTACGGACAGTGATGCCACCACCTGCCCGCCTACGTATACGGGGGCAGCGACGGCACAAACGCCGTCGTCCAGTTCTGCCCGACTGATCGCGAAGGGCTGTTGCTGCTGTCCTTGCAGTGCCTCAACAAAGTTGTCCAGTTGTCTCCCTTGGAGGGAGGGCACCATCCGCCCCATATAGCGACGGATCCAAGGCTCCCCTTGGCTGGCCAGGAGTACTCTCGCTCCGGCGCCTCGGTGGAGCGGCAGGATCTCTCCCGGAGCGTAGGAGATCCTCACCGTCATGTCGGATTCCCGAATCGCTGTGCAGGTAGCGTAATCACCGGACCGCTCAATCAAGAGGGCCGTCTCGCCGGTGCTTTGCCTCAGCTCCTCCAGCACAGCCTCTCCCTCAAGACGCAAATGTGTTGATGTGTTCACCGACTGGGCCAAGGCCAAAACCCTTGTGGTAAGAACGTAATGACCTCCTCCGGCCTCCGCCACCAGGGCCAGTTCCCGAAGAAGGGAGACGTACCTGTAGGCAGACGGGATGGATATCTCCACCAGCGATGCGATTTCCTCCACTGTCAAGGACGGTCTTTCCTCAAAGAGCATCAGGACGTTGAGGACACGCCGTGCACTGTCGACGCCTGGAGTTTTACCGCTCATTGCCATAACGTTCCGCCTCCCTTCATTACTCGGTGAATCACGAAAATGGGGCTAACGCACATGCCAGTTTCAAGTGATTAGGCGTCAAATGTTGCCACGAGCCGTGCCTGCTCCAAAATGTTTTCGGAATAGCCTGCAAGAAACTCTTCCCTTGTTGGCGTGCCCTCCACCCGTGTGTCGAGGGCATATACCCAGAAATAATAGTGGTGCGTTCCGTGCCCTGCCGGTGGCTGCGGTCCGCTGTACTCCTTATCTCCCATGGTGTTCGGGCCGAGGCGGAGCTCTCCGCTGAGGTTGCCTTCTTCGGGGCTGATTCCGTAGACGACCCAGTGCGTAAACCCGTTCGCCAGGGGTGCATCCGGATCATGCATGATCAAGGCAAGTTCTACCGTCCCAGCGGGGATCCCGCTGACCGATACGCGTGGCGTCTTGTTTCCGAAATCAGCAGCGTACGGCTCGGGAATACGGCTTCCTTGGTGGATATCACCGGCTGATACTTTGAGGTCTTTAATGTTTAGGGGCATTTGAAGGTATTACCTTTCGTTAGTTGGAAACTTATCAAGGAGTGCTTGGTGCACGACTTCCGGCGCAGCTTCGGGGATGTAGTGGTCGCAGTCGGGCACGGTGACGTAGTCGAAGTCCGGCCGTAATTTCTTTGCGCGCCTGAAGGCATGCTCGGAGACAATGCTGCTTTGCTCTCCCCGAATCACCACCACCGGCCTGCGGACGCTGCCGAACGCGTCACTGAAGTCGGTGCGGAAACTGTCGACTGTACCTTTCATGGATTCAGGTTCAGCCAGCGGCAGGTAGTCCTTGCCACGCTCTTCGTACCCGTAGAGTGCCCGCGTTTCTAGCGCTCTTCGCGGTGTTCGGGGGTAGCGCTCAACCAGGTAGTCGACAATTTCGTCGAATCCGGTGAACCTTCGGTGACCCCCTAAAACGCGGTGTTCAAGGTTGTCGATCACTTCAGGTTCCACAAACGGCAGGTAGTCGACGGCGATGACTCCTGCGATCCGCTCTGGCTCCATAGCCGCTGCAACGATGGCATTGCGAGCGCCCAGAGAGTGACCCACAAGGACCACATCTTCCAGGCCGAGATGCGCCACCAGTCCGAGTATGTCGCCGGCAAAGTCGTGCTGTGAGTAGCCAAGCGCTGGCTTGCTGCTCCGACCGTGCCCACGCTGGTCCAATGCGATGGCCCGATAGCCCTCGCCCAGACGTGTCGTCACACCGTCCCAAACGCCGAGACTGGCGGACGTGCCATGCAGGAAAAGCACCGGCCGGCCCTGTCCGGAGTCCCGGAAACAGATGGTTGTCCCGTCAATTTCGGCGTACTGCAGATCTTCGGTTTGCATTGTCAGACGGGTGTGATTTCGGACAGTGTCTTTCGAACGGCGACCAAGCCCCTGATGATATCGGCGCGCTTGGCTTCGACTTCCCCTTCGGCGTAGTCATACAGGCCTTGGCCGGTCTTCATGCCCAGTCTTCCGCTGGAAGTCAGCGACTTCACGATCTCCGAAACGTCGCTGCGCGCATCCAGGTCTTCGTTTAAGTAACTTGCCACTGACTCATAAATGTCCAAGCCTGCCATGTCCACCAGGCGCATCGGGCCGATGACGGCTAACTTGTAGCCGATGCCCCACTTCACGCAGGTGTCGAGGTCCTTTTGCGTAGCAACTCCTTCCTCCAGCAGGGCCATGCATTCGCGCAGGATTGCGTAGAGGACTCGGTTTTCGATGAACCCTGCTTTTTCCTTCTGCCTCACTGCCTCATAGCCGAATGATTCGACCATCGTGACGAGTTCCTTTTCGACAGTGTCGGTGGTCTTTTCTCCCTTGATGACTTCGATCATGGGAATGAGGTGTGGGGGATTGGACCAGTGCATGCCGATGAAGCGCTCGGGATTCTGCATGCTTTCGGCCATGGTGGTGATTGGTATACCGGAGGTGTTCGTCGCGATGATGGTGGTTGGGCTGACTATCTCCTCAACCTGCTGGAGCACCATCCGCTTCAGCTCCAGTTTCTCCGGCACTGCTTCGATCACCAGGTCGGCACCCTCTAGGGCCCGACGCTGATCCGTCTCGTAAGTGACCGATCCGCCCTCGACTACTGGAGTTCCGAGGTCGTCGAGTACCGCGGCTGCACCGTCGATCACCTTTTTCGCCCGGTCCAGGGCGTCTTGGCTTATGTCGTTCAGCCTGACCTGGCTCCCGCTGCGGGCCAGAAGCGCTGCGATACCGGGACCCATGCTGCCCGATCCGATGACAGTGGTAATGGTAGGGATTGCCATGTCTCTCCTTGTTATTTCCGGCTGTGGTTACGGGCAATCAGTTCTCGAGGCGGTCAAGCTGGCGGTTGTAGTAGTTCCAGAAGTTGTTCCGCGCCTTGGGCCGGTAAATCTCCTCGATCTTGTAAGCGGTTTCTTCCTTGGAGGGAAGGGTGTATTCCAGACCGGAGGTGGCCAAAGTGAGGTGGAACTTACAGGCGCGCTCCAGGAAGACGCCGGCCAAGGTCACGTCTTGGACCGTGGAACCTACGAAGCTGCAGCCGTGGTTACGCAGCAAGATCGCTAACGAGTTCCCCATGGCGTTCGCATGCTCCTTACCGAGTTGCACGCTCGTGATGATGTTCGACGTGAGGTCGAAACGCGGGACGCCTTCTTCGGCGAACCAGACCCCCTCATTGGTATAGGGGCCGAATTCAGCGGTAGTCGTAGCAAAAGCAGTTGTGTAGAACGGGTGGGAGTGGCCAATAAAGTTCACATCCGGGCGCGCCAGGTAGAGCTCGGAGTGAAGCGGCCACTCCAGGTGGAGGATGCCCTTGCCCTCCAGCACGTTGCCCTCGAAGTCAACCAAAATGAAGTCCTCGGCCTGGACCTCGTCTAGTCCGAGGTTGCCCCGCTTGAGCCACATGCCACGGCCTTCCGGGTCGCGGTAGCTCATGTGGCCCAGCGACATGTCACCGTGGCCTTCCATTTCCAGTATGCGGTGAGCCCGAGCCAACTGGTGGAGGGTGCTGTAGACGGACTGGTCGTTGCTGTAAAGGTTGTTGAAGTCCTGCATTTGAGTTCTCCTTGCTACGTGTGTGAATGCTTCAGGATGCGGAGGCACGGAATTCGGCGACGGTCATGCCTCCAACCCGCTCGTGGATGCGTCCGCCGGTCGAAACCGCCGCACAGATCAGCAGTTCATCGGCCCTAGGTCCGTCGGGAACGTGGAAGGAAATAGTGTCGTAGTGCGAACGCACGTAGACCTCGTCCTTGAATGCCAGCGGAATATCGATCGGCGTTCCCGCGGCCGCGGTCTTGGTGGTGGAGGAGATCCATGCTCCGCCTCCCCCGATGGCTTCGCGAAACGCATTGCCGAAGACGGTCGTAACGCAGGCAACCACGTGGTCCTGTTCACCCATTACGCCTGCGATGCCGCCCTTGCCATATCCCTCGACCTCGCGACCGTTTAGCAAAGCAACCGCTCTACGCCCCAACTCCGTGCCTAGGGCCGCGCTTGGGAGAGTCAGCGGCGAGAGATCCTCGACGTAACGGCCTGCGAAGGGGTTCTTGATGACCACGCCCACGCATGCTTTGATCAACGGCAAGTCAGCGGCTGGCCCGCCTTCGTGAACGATCTCTTGAACGGTGCTGTGGAAAGCTCGGACTTCATAGAAGTCCCCAATCAGCCGGCTCATGCTTTAGCTCCAATCATTGCGTGACGGCCAGGATCCGTAGGGTCGTACTGCGCCGTTTCGAGGTTTTCATCAGTGAACTGGTTGCCCTGCGACATGCCCCGGTTTGCCGCATAATCCGCTGAGCGACGCTGGCAGCGGTCGGTGATTGGGTGCTCAAGCCTGTCCCACTCGACCAACGCGTCGGGTAGGTCGCTCAAGCTGGATGCTGTCGCGGCGACGGCCATGGTGTACGCGTTTTGCATCGCGCAGCCGGCGCCCTGTGCCAGGGCTGGGCACATGGCGTGTGCGGCATCGCCGATGAGGGCGACCCGACCCTCGCTCCACTTCTCAAGCACCGTTGTTTGGTAGCCGTAGTACTTGGGGTCCGGAGCGTTGGCGGCGGCCTTGAGGACGGGGGCAAGTTCGGGGTATGCCGATGTCCAGAGGTCAAGGTCGATCGGTGTGCGGCTTCCCTGTTCGTCGGCGCGCGGGGCGCCGAGCGCGATGTACAGCTCACGCTCATTGCACGGAACGTAGAGGACGCGCAGGTAACGCGGTTCCAGGTTCCAGAAGTCGATGACGTTGTCCCACTCGCCTTCGCCCAGCTCCTCTTTCAGCCTTGGGACTAGGAAGCGGGTGATGCCGTCGCGGGACTTCCACCGCTCCTGCTCAAAGCCGATGGAGTCGCGGACCTGGGATCTGACGCCGTCGGCCCCCACAACCAGGTCTGCTTCGAGCGTTTGGCCGGAGGCCAAGGTCAGGAGTCCCTGCGGCGAGGCTCTGACTACCTTGGAACCGGTCACAAGTTCGACGCCGGCGTTCTGTGCCGCACCTAGCAGGCTCTTGTAGAGGTGAGGCCTGGTGGCAGTGCGCCAGAAGAGTCCGCCGAAATCCTCGCGGGAGACGCTTTCATGATGCATGCGCGTTTCATAGAAAGGCGGAGTCATGGAGTCTTCCATAACCGCATCGAGGGCTCCGATGGCTTCAAGGACCTTGAGGCTGTTGTGCCACAGCACGATCCCAGCCCCCTGCTCGCGGAGTTCCGTTCCGCTCTCATGTACACGGACTGTCCACCCCATGCGAGCGAGCGCCGTCGCTGCGGTGAGGCCGGCAAACCCTGCGCCGGCGATCTCCGCGTGCCGCCCGTTCTTGCCTGTAGGCATCAGCATTTTTCTGTCCCTCCGGTACGGTCAGTTGGCATTCGAGTTCTCGACGAACTCGTTGGTGTAGACGTCGGAAGTTGCGGGAGTCGTCTTGATTACTCCGCGGTCCGAAAGGATGCCGATGGTGGATTCCCACATCTGCGCGTCCATGGCCCCGAGCCCGTGCTCTTGGGTATGGTCGGACGTGAATGTGTGATCGATGTCAGCTTGCAGCTGCTTAGCGAAGAGTTCCTCATTGTCGGCCAGCTCGGCCGAAGTGCCAGCCAGCAATGCTGCAGTTTCCTCCGGGTTCTCAGCCACCCAGTCGAACGCCTTCAGGTAGGCATTGGTAAAGCGCTGTACCAGATCCGGGTCCTTCTCGATCAGCTCGTCCGTGGTGAACAGTCCGGAGCCGTAGGCGTCGTAGCCAAAATCGGAGCCCATCATGACACTGAGCTTGCCCTCACCGCCGGCATGCTGTTCCAGCAGAGGAACCTCGGCGTCGACGTAGCAAACAACCGCGTCGACCTGGCCCTGCATCAAGTAGTTCTCGTAGGGCGGTGTGACGGTCAGTTCTGTCACTGCTTTCTTGTCGACGTCGTTCGCCGCAAGGAGCGCTTGGTAGAAGATATAGGTCGAGCCAGCCGGGTGGACACCCATGGTCAGGCCCGGCAGATCCTTAGGACTCGTCAGCTCCACGTTCTCCTTGAGAGAGCACAACCCCAAGGGCGAGACCTGATTGACGGCCGCAATAGCCTTGACCTTCACGTCCTGCGTGCGGGCAGTGACGAGTGAGGGCAGATCGGCAAATCCGAAGTCAGCACCGCCGCTTCCGACCAGGCGGAGCGTATCGGGTGAGCCGCTGCCCTTGTTGATGGCCGTGACGTCGATGCCTTCCTCTTCGAAGTAACCCTTCTCTTGGGCTACGTGGAACATCGCGTGGTTGCCGCGTACTTGGTAGTCGAGCTGCACGGTCACTTCGTCGAGACCGTCTGCGGGTGCTTCGGCACCGGCTGAACCGCTGGAGCAGGCGGCGAGGAAGAGGATGCTTCCGGCGGCACAGGTTGCGGTGAAAGAACGAGAAAGTCGCATGGCTTCTCCTAAGAAGGGACTATCCGGTTAGTTGGTGGATTGCAGGGCGATATGAGGGAACTTGCGAACGAGCAGGTACTCTGCCAGCGACATCGCGTAATAGAAGACGAGGCCGAGGAGGGAAACCAGGATCAATGCAGCGAACATCAGCGGAGTGTCGAGCTGGGTCGAGGCGAACTGGATCAGATAGCCGAGCCCGTCCTGAGCCCCGGCGAACTCCGCCACGACGGCTCCGATGACCGCGAAGGTTATGGCGATCCTTAGTCCCGCAAAAAGGTATGGAAGGGACGTAGGGATCTGGATCTGGGTGCACACTTGGTTTTTGGAAGCACCGACTGAGCGCATCAGCAGCAGGAGCTCCTTATCGATGCTCTTCAGTCCGACCAACATGTTGAGAGTGATCGGGAAAAAGGCGATGACGACGATCAGCACAATCTTTGGGGCCAGTCCGTAGCCGAACCACAGAATGAAGATCGGCGCCAAGGCCACTTTAGGGACAACCTGGAACAGCACAATGAGCGGATAGAGCGCTCGTTCAAGCCACTGAAACCTTGCCAGCGCGACCGCTATGGCAATACCGACGACGATACTGATGAGGAAGCCGTAAAGAATTTCCTCGGTTGTCACCCAGGCCGCTTCGGTGAGCACCTCCCTGGAAGTCCACATCTCGGCGATGAATTCGCTCGGTTTGGCGATGACGAAGCTTGAAAGGTTCAGAAGGTCTACAGCTATTTCCCAAATAGCGACGACAGCGATAAATACCGCGGCGCTGGGCCAGTTATGACTCCACCAAGATTTCATTTTTCGACTCAGTTCTTTTTCTGGCCCTGCCAGATTTTGACCGTCACCGCTTAGCCCGGCGCCTCGATTGTGAATCTTGTGAACAGTGCTTCCGTTTCGGCTGCCCAGCATCACGCCACCGCCTTCGGCTCGAGTTGGCGTCGCAGGTGAGCGGCATATTCCTGAAAGGTGGGATCGTCGAAGACGTTTAGCGTGCGTGGGCGGGGCAGGTCAATCTCGAGTGTTTCGACGATGCGCCCGGGATTGGTCCCCATGACGTGGATGACATCGGAGAGGAACACCGCTTCCGGTATCGAGTGCGTGACAAAGACGATCGTCTTCTGCGTCTCCGCCCACACGTCAGCAAGCCGGAGGTTCATTTCATCGCGAGTGATTGCATCGAGGGCCCCGAAGGGTTCATCCATCAACAGGATCTGCGGATCGAGCGCCAGCGCCCTCGCGATGGAGACACGCTGAGCCATACCGCCGGAGAGCTGGTGCGGCAACTTGTTCGCGGCGGCCGTCAGCCCGACCATCTCCAAGGCCTTAGAAGCTGCTTCATCGATATCCGCTCCGCGCTTCTTGCGCGTGGCGATCTGTCGCAGCATGCGTATGTTGTCTATTGCGGATTTCCAGGGAAGCAATGCAGCCTTTTGGGGAACCAGGCCGAATTGGCGCTTTTTTACCGCGTCAGCCACCGGCAAGCCATTCACCATTACGTCACCAGTTGAAGGTTCTTCGATTCCGCCCAGAATCTTGAGCAGCGTGCTCTTGCCGCAGCCCGAGGGCCCTAGCAAGGACACGAAACTTTGCGGTCGGATTTCTATGTCTAAATCTTCGAGAACGGTTACGGCTGAACTGCCGGAACCATAACGCTTTCCCAGTCCGTGGGCCTTAATTCCTGCGAACTCCATAAATCTTGCCTCTTCGCTAGTAGTTCATGGATTCTCACGATGTGATATAGGTCTCTTAGAGAACGAGAATACCGAGGAGCGAGAGCAAGGTCAATGGATTTTGCTGGAATTCTTTTTCTTCTACTCGTGGGAGTGTCTTTGGCCTAGCTACCGGCGTGCTCGGCGCTGCGATCCCAAGCCGCGTGGCGCGACGATCGCCGACGGGTGGACGACCAGCGGATGGTCGGCGGGGTCCGGTTCCCCCGAAGCACATCCGGCATGGCACCGGCGCTATGGCCGGAGTGTAAGGCAGCGCAGAGCGCCTGTGTCGATGAGAGCGCCGCGCGACACGTTCACTACATAGCTGCCCGTCGGCAAGACAGCGAGGTTCTCGACCTCGGGCAGGTTCCGGGTTTCCTCGGTGAGCGCGTGCGCAGGCTGACCACGTTCGACGCCGCCAAGACCTCGGCGAGCTCGCCCCGGCGTACATCGGAAGGCCAGGCCTCGTCGGGGACGAAGGGGTCGTAGGCGATGACGGATCCGAAGACCGGGGCGGCCGGGCCCGCCAAGTACTGGGCGATGCGCCCGAACCCGATGAGCCCCAGGGTCAGCTCGCTGATTCGCGGCGGCACCGGGAATCCCTCCCCCGTCCAGTCCCCGCGCCGGGTGGCCGTCTGGGAGCGCGGCAGCTCGCGGATGAGCGAGAGCATGCCCGCGAACGCGTGCGTCGCCACGTCGCGGGTGGCAGCCTGGGAGCGCGGGAGCTCACGGATGAGCGAGGCACGGCGAAGGCGTGCGTGGCCCCGTCGCGGGTGGCCGCATGGGAGCGCGGGAGCTCACGGATGAG
>NZ_JBNHHB010000164.1:0-11324 GCF_059091905.1 Arthrobacter sp. Dra40 | reverse complement strand
CAATGGCAAGAAAGACCAGGAATGCGCTCACAGCACCATCGTGCCAGAGAGGGGCGGCCGCTGGGTCAGAAGCCTGTCCGGGCGGACAGCCCGGAGACCATGCGTTCCACTGCCTCCTCTGCTGTATCCACCACGCTGACCAGTTCGAGATCAGCCTCCGCAATCATTTTTTCGGCCAGAAGCGTGTTCCGGATCCAGTCGATCAGCGGCGACCAGAATGCCGCGCCCACGAGCACGATGGGGAATGAGGTGACCTTCCTCGTCTGGACCAAAACCATGGCTTCAAACAACTCGTCCAGAGTGCCCAGACCCCCGGGCAGCACAATGAACCCTTGCGCATACTTGACGAACATGGTCTTGCGGGCGAAGAAGTACCGGAAGTTGATGCCCAGGTCCACCCAGTTGTTCAGTCCCTGCTCAAACGGCAGTTCGATGCCGAGACCGACTGACATGCCGCCGGCCTCGCTGGCCCCCTTGTTGGCGGCTTCCATTGAACCGGGACCACCGCCGGTGATCACCGCGAAGTTCTGCCGGACCAGCAGCCGTCCGATCTCTTCGGCGATCGCGTAGTGCTTGCTGCCCTGCCGGGTGCGGGCGGAGCCGAAGACGCTGATCGCCGGCCCGAGATCGGCCAAGGTGCCAAAGCCTTCAACGAATTCGCTTTGAATCCGCAGCACCCGCCATGGATCCGTGTGCGTGAACTCCGCCCGGTCCTTGGTGTCCAGCAGATACTGGTCGGCCTGCGGAATGTCTGCCTGGCGGCGCCGCAACTCCACAGGTCCCTTGAAACGGGTCTTCGGGGCACCCGGCAGTTGTGACGGAATCGGAAAATCCTGCTCGTTTGTCATTTCCCAAGGGTACAGATCCGCGTGCCATCCGGAACTGTTTTCCGACGGTTTCCGGGCCTCCCGGCCGCCAGTCGGTGCCCTGGAGCAGGTTGCTCTTAAATCACGATTCGGGCGGTTCGGTCGCCAATGCATTGCTTGAAGGGAATCTTTCGCTACATTCGTTCCATGACCAGTGACGCATCGCATAGTGAAACGCCGACTGCTGCTCCGGCGGCGGCAACCGGAGCCAGGTCTGATGTCCCCTCGGGTCAGCCGCTGGTCTCCTTGAAGAACGTCAACAAGCACTTCGGTTCGCTCCACGTGCTGCAGAACATCAACCTGGAGGTCACCAAGGGCGAAGTCGTGGTGGTGATTGGGCCTTCCGGTTCCGGCAAGTCGACGCTCTGCCGTGCCATCAACCGGTTGGAGACCATCGATGACGGAGAAATCCTGATCGATGGCAACATGCTTCCGGCCGAAGGCAAGGCGCTTGCCAAGCTGCGCGCCGACGTCGGAATGGTATTCCAGTCCTTCAACCTCTTCGCCCACAAGTCGATCCTGGAGAACGTCACGCTGGGACCGATCAAGGTCAAGGGGATGAGGCAGGCCGAGGCCAAGGAACTTGCCATGGGCCTGCTGGACCGCGTCGGCGTGGCCAACCAGGCGCAGAAGCTGCCGGCGCAACTGTCCGGCGGCCAGCAACAACGCGTGGCGATCGCCCGGGCCCTGGCGATGAAGCCAAAGGTGATGCTCTTCGATGAGCCCACGTCGGCGTTGGACCCGGAGATGATCAACGAAGTACTGGACACCATGGTGCAGTTGGCCAAGGAAGGCATGACCATGATCGTGGTCACCCACGAGATGGGCTTCGCCCGCAAGGCAGCGGATCGCGTGATCTTCATGGCCGACGGCCAGATCGTGGAGCAGGCCACTCCGCAGGAATTCTTCACCAACCCGCAAAGTGCCCGGGCCAAGGACTTCCTGGGCAAGATCCTCGAGCACTAAATCCCTGACACACCTGGCCCTTCACTGACGGAGGGCCGACTACGCAAGGAGAAAACATGCGAAAGACCCGTTATGGAATTGCCGCGATGGCAGCCGGAGCGGCCCTCGTGCTGTCCGCCTGTGGCGGCGGCGGCGGCACTGGCGGCGGCGGTGGCGGCGAGGCCTCGGGCGGCGCAGGCGGCGGCGATACCATCCGCATCGGCATCAAGTTCGACCAGCCCGGCCTTGGTTTCTCTTCCGGAGGAAAGTACACGGGCTTCGACGTGGACGTAGCCAAGTATGTGGCCAAGGAACTGGGCTACCCGGAGGACAAGATCCAGTTCGTCGAGTCCCCCTCGGCCAACCGGGAAAACATGCTGGCCAACAACCAAGTGGACATGATTTTCGCAACCTACTCCATCACCCCTGAGCGCAAGAAGACCGTCGATTTCGCCGGGCCGTACTTCGTGGCCGGCCAGGACCTGCTGGTCCGGGCCGACGACAATGAAATTACCGGTCCGGATGCGCTCAATGGCAAGAACCTCTGCTCCGTGACTGGTTCCACCTCGGCCCAGCGCATCAAGGACGAGCACGCCTCCGGCGTGAACCTGGTCGAGCGGCCCAGCTACGCAGAATGCGTCACCGCCATGCAGGGCGGCCAGATCGATGCCGTTACCACTGACGACATCATCCTGGCCGGTTTGGCAGCCCAGCCGAACAACGCCGGGAAGTACAAGGTTGTTGGCAACCCGTTCTCGGAGGAGAACTACGGTGTCGGCCTGCCGAAGGGCACGAATAAGTGCGCCGACATCAATGCGGCCATCAACAAGATGGTCAAAGAAGGTGCCTGGGAAGAAGCCCTGAAGAAGAACACCGAGGGTGTCGATTACTCCTACAACAAGAAGCTGAACCCGCCCAAGCCCGGCAAGTCCTGCGCCTAGCACCAGCTGCTGTGGGGCGGGGCCCCGCCCCACAGCATGGCCTGCCTCTTCCCACTGAAAGGGGATGGACAGTTTGTCCGAGTATTTCCAGAGCTACCTGACGGCGCTGGAGACCTACGACGTCATCGGAGCCTTGTGGGTCAACATCCAGCTCGCCTTTTGGGCTGCCCTGGGTTCTTTGGTGCTGGGCACCATCCTGGCCCTGATGCGGATTTCACCGGTTCCCAGCTTCCGGTGGGCCGGCACGGCATATGTCAACGTCTTCCGCAACACACCGCTGACGATCATCATGGTCTTCTGTATTCTGGTCGCTGTCTTCCAGTTGCAGATCAATCTCTCCAGCGATTTCGACTTCAATTTCTTCCTCTGGGCCATCGTTGGGCTCTCCGTCTATCACGCGGCCTTCGTCTGCGAATCCATCCGCAGCGGCGTCAACACCGTGCCGCTGGGGCAGGCCGAGGCCGCCCGAGCCATCGGCCTGAGCTTCCTTCCGGCGGCACGGATGATCATCCTGCCGCAGGCCTTCCGGGGGGCCGTGGCACCGCTTGGCAACACGTTGATTGCCCTGACCAAGAACACCACGGTGGCAACGGCGGCGTCGGTCGCTGAAGCTGCCGGCCTGATGAAGACCATGATCGAGTTCCGGCCGGACGTGATCCTGGCCATCTTCGCTACCTTCGCCCTTGGTTTCGTTGTGATCGTGCTGCCGATCGGCCTGGTAACCACATGGCTCTCGAAGAAACTGGCGGTGGCACGATGAGCATCAAACAAAACGTCCTCTTCGACGCGCCTGGTCCCAAGGCCCGGACGCGGATCATGATCACCAATATCCTCGGCGTCCTGATTTTCCTTGGCGCCGCAGTATTCGTGATCACCGGCTTGAACGAGAAAGGGCAGCTCGCCCCGGAGTTGTGGACGCCGTTCCTGACAGGCGAAGTCTGGCAGTTCTCACTCCTTCCCGGACTCGTGAACACCTTTAAGGCCGCTGCCGTCGCCATCGTGGCATCGGTGCTCTTCGGGCTCCTCTTTGGTGTCGGCCGGCTGGCAACCAGCGCAGCGGTCCGATCGGTGTGCGGCATCATCGTCGAGTTCCTGCGCGCCGTCCCTGTGCTGCTGATGATGGTTTTCTTCTATCTGCTCTTCGGCAAACTGCAGATCGGCACGCCCGCGGACATCCCGTTTTACGCTGTGGTTACCGCGCTGACGCTGTACAACGGCTCCGTCATCGCCGAGCTGGTACGGTCCGGCGTTTACGGTCTGCCCAAGGGACAGCGCGAAGCCGGCATGGCCATTGGCATGACGCGCAGCCAGTCGCTGCGCAACATCGAACTCCCCCAGGCGCTGGTGGCAATGCTTCCGGCCCTGATCAGCCAGTTTGTGGTGATCCTCAAGGACTCGGCGCTGGGCTACATCATCACCTATCCGGAGCTGCTGCGGTCCATGCAGATCTACGGTTCCGCCGGGCCTATCCTGCAAGCACTGACGATTGCCGCGCTGCTGTTCATCATCATCAACTTCACGCTGTCCTGGATCGCCAATTGGCTCTCCCAATTCCTGAGCAGCCGGACGTCCGGCCAGACCAAAGTTGCCGACGTCCCGCAGATGGCCGTGGAGAACAAGTAGCACAGCCGGAAACGTCAGGAGGGAGGAAGCCGCGGCTTCCTCCCTCCTGACGTTTCCGCTGGTTCAGGCTGCGAGCCAGCGCCGCAGTGCCGCCAGGCATGCACGGACGGCCTCCGCCGGCACGTGTTCGTTGTCGGTGTGTGCCAGCAGGGGGTCGCCGGGGCCGAAGTTGACCGCGGGAATGCCCAGCTCGCTGAAGCGTGCCACATCGGTCCAGCCGTATTTGGGTTTCGGTGCTGCCCCCACCGCGGCAATGAAGTCGGCGGCAGCCGGGTGGTTGAGGCCGGGCCGGGCTCCAGCCGCGGCATCGGTGCGCGCCACGCTGAAACCCTCCAGCAGGTTGCGCACATACACCTCGGCATCCTCGGGCGTCTTGTCCGGAGCGAACCGGTAATTGATTTCCACCGTGGCGCTGTCCGGGATGACGTTTCCGGCCGTGCCTCCCCTGATCTTTACCGCGTTGAGGCTCTCCCGGTAGTCCAGACCGTCCACCGTTACGGTGGCCGGTTCGTGGTCCCGGAGCCGGACCAGAATTTCGGCCGCCCCGTGGATGGCGTTACTGCCCATCCAGGCGCGCGCCGAATGCGCCGCCCGGCCGACGGTGCTCGCCTCGAACCGGGCTGTGCCGTTGCAGCCTCCTTCCACGGTTCCGTCGGTCGGTTCCAGCAGGATGGCAAAGTCGCCCTGCAGCAACTGCGGGTGGTGGCGCACCAGGCGGCCCAGACCGCTCAGGGATGCTTCGACTTCCTCGTGGTCGTAGAAAACGTAGGTGACATCGCGGGCCGGGGCGGTCAACTCGGCGGCCAACGCCAGTTGCACGGCCACTCCGCCCTTCATGTCGGTGGCGCCGCGGCCGTACAACACCCCACCGTCCCAGGTTGACGGCACGGTTCCCCTCGATCCGGGCACGGCGGGCAACGGCACGGTGTCCAGATGGCCGGCCAGGATGACCCGCTCCGGCCGCCCCAGCCGGGTCCGGGCCACGACGGCGTCGCCGTCGCGCAGCACCTCCAAGTGCGGCAACGCGCGCAGGGCGGCCTCGACGGCGTCGGCCAGGGCCGTTTCATTGCCGGAAACGCTGTCAATGTCGATCAGCGCCGCGGTCAGGTTGGCGACGTCGGAGGTCAGGTCCAGGGTGATGGTGGCAGTCACTCCCCCAGCTTAGCCAGCCGCTCCCCGAGCCTTTCCCAACCTGTCCGGAGGGTCGTTGCGCCTCGGTAGACTGGAATTCATGATCGAGAGCACCGCCGCTGAACATGCGCCCCGCACCGCCTACGGCACCGGCTTGGCCACCGTCGCCACCGACGGCGGCACGGTGCTGGATGTCTGGTATCCGGCTCCGGGCCTGGGTGCCGCTCCCGCCGGCCAGGGCACCGACATGGATCTGGCGGCAGAGGCAGCCGGCAGCGCCGACGCGGACCGCGGCACGCATCTTGAGGTAGTCACCCAAACCATCGATCTGGACGCCGCGCCGGCCAACACCGCCGACGCCTACCTGCGCCTGCACCTGCTCTCCCATCGGCTGGTCGCACCCAATTCCCTCAACTTGGACGGCATCTTCGGCCAGCTCGCCAACGTGGTCTGGACCAACTTCGGTCCGTGCGCCGTTGACGGTTTCGAGTCTGTCCGCCGCCGCCTGCGTCGCCGCGGCCCGGTAACTGTTTACGGAGTGGACAAGTTCCCCCGCATGGTTGACTACGTCATTCCTTCAGGCGTGCGGATTGCCGACGCCGATCGCGTCCGGCTGGGCGCGCATCTTGCGTCCGGAACCACGGTGATGCATGAGGGATTCGTTAACTTCAATGCCGGCACCCTGGGCACGTCCATGGTGGAGGGCCGCATCTCTGCAGGCGTCGTCGTGGCGGACGGTTCCGACGTCGGCGGCGGCGCCTCCATCATGGGAACGCTCTCCGGCGGAGGGAAGGAGCGAATCAGCATCGGCGAGCGGGTGTTGCTGGGCGCCAACTCCGGCGTCGGCATCAGCGTAGGCGACGATTGCGTGGTCGAGGCCGGCCTCTACGTCACCGCGGGGACCCGCGTCCGCCTCGTCGACGTAGCCACCGGGGACCACCGCCAGGTCAAGGCCGCGGAGCTCTCCGGCGTATCCAATCTGCTGTTCCGCCGCAACTCCACCAGCGGCGCAGTGGAAGTCCTGCCGCGCAAGGGCCAGAGCGTTGAGCTCAACGCGGTCCTGCACGCGAACTAGCAGCACAGGACGGCACCGCCATGTCCAGGCCGGTACGTGCGCGCAGGACACGCAGCCTGCTCAGCCTGATCGTTCTGCTGGCTCTGGTCGGCGGCGCCGTCTACGGTGCCGCAACGTTCATTGACCGTTCCCAGACCCTCGTCCGGGAGCGGTGCACCGCCGTCGTTGGTTCAGAGACCTTCGAACTGGCGCCGGACCAGGCTGCGAACGCCGCGCTGATTTCCGGAGTTTCCATTGCGCGCGGGCTGCCCGCGCGCGCCGCATCTATTGCCCTCGCGACGGCTATCCAGGAGTCGAAGCTGCGCAATATCGACTACGGTGACACGGCCGGTCCCGACTCGCGCGGGCTGTTCCAGCAGCGGCCGTCCCAGGGCTGGGGCACGGAAGAGCAGGTTCAAGACCCCGTGTACGCCGCCAACAAGTTCTACGAGGTGCTCGAACAGGTTCCGGATTACGAGTCGATGCCCGTGACGGATGCTGCCCAGACAGTACAGCGCAGTGCCTATCCACTGGCTTACGCCGAGCACGAGGCCGAGGCCAAGGCCTTCGCGTCGGCCTTGACCGGCCATTCGCCTGCCGCCCTGAACTGCGTGCTCAAGGATGCCGGGACAGCCGGCGATCCCGCTACCGTCCGGGCCCAGCTGGAAGCGGTCCACCCCAGCCTGGATACGGCCGTCGCCGGCCGCGAACTCCGGGTGGCTGCGGCCGATGAGCGGGGCTGGGCGGTGGCCCAGTGGGCAGTGGCCAACGCCAAACAGTTCGATGTGGAATCGGTTGCTCATGGCGGCCTCAGCTGGCAGCGCGAAGACGGGGGCTGGGTCCGCGCTGAGACCGACTCCGGCTATGTCGTGATCACAGTGGCCACCGCAGCCTAGGTGTATTGACCTGAAAGGTTGATTGAGTGACTCACTCGCCCCGACCGTGCACCGGTCTGGCGTTCGCTGGGGGTTCTCCGACCTCCTGGATGGTATGGCCGCCGCAAGCCGTCTTGGTTACGCTGGCTCGCTCGATGCGCGCCACGGTGAACCATCGCATTGCGTTGCGCAGCCGGCACCACCCAACCAGGTACCACTGGCCGTTCGTGGAGGCGAACAGCACTGGCTCAACGTCACGGGTGGTCGTGGTCCCGTCTCCCGATGTGTAGCGAATGCGGATCACCCGCTGCTCTGCCATCCCCTCCTCCAGTGCCGACTTGATGGCGCGCGAAGAGGAGGGAAGCGCGTTAACCCAGACGCGGTGGGCCAGCTCGTCGGCTCGTGCTCGGGTTTTGGGATCGAGGACGTCCAGGATTTTCTGGATACCTGCTGCTGCCAGATCGGCGTAGGGGGCATCGGGTGCAGCGGACACGGCTGCCATGAGCGCCACGGCCTGCGCTGGGTACAGGCTGACAGGCGGCAGGGACGCGCCTATAGCCAAGCCGTAGCCACCGCCCGGACCGGGGCGAGACCATATAGGCGCACCGCTGTTCTCTAACGCATCGAGGTCTCTCTTAATGGTGCGCACGGACACCTCGAACTCTCGCGCCAACCGTTCGGCGGAAACCCCCCGCGCGCCGCTGCGGCGCAACATCTCGGAGAGAGCATGGAGCCGTTCCATTCGCTTCACCGTTCAGACCCCGACAAATTCATGACATAAATAGTGACATACCCTTGTCCGTAGTGCCTGCGAGGGTAGTGACATGACAAGTACTACAAGCAATCCGATCATCATTCTCATCGCTGGCCACTGGCTGGGCGCTTGGGCCTGGGATGAAGTCCTTGAACACCTGACAACCGACCCATCACGTGCAATCGCGATGACGCTGCCCGGTCTCGACGGGGACGATCCCGAGCGTGCGTCGAAGACTCTCGACGATCAAGTCACAGCGATCCTAGACGTCGTCACTCAACTCGGGGTCTCGGAGGATCAGCCCGCAACTCTCGTCGCTCACAGCGGGGCGAACGCCCCCGTCAGCCTCGTCCTTGACCGACACCCTGAGCTTGTCCATCGAGTGGTGTGGGTCGACTCCGGCCCTGTGGCGACGGGAAGCGCCTTCGCCCCAGACATCCCGGAGGAGTTGGAGGAGCTTCCGCTGCCGCCCCTCGACGTCCTCGCACAGCAGGCGAGCCTCGAAGGCCTGAGCGCAGAGGTCCTCGAGCGTTTTCAGGCCCGGGCCGTCCCTGAGCCCGGCCCCGTGCTTCGTCAGCCCGTCGAGCTCACGAATGAAGCCCGCCGCAAGGTCCGGACCACCCTGGTGTGCTGCTCGATCCCGAGCGTGCAGGTGCTGGAGCTGGCCCGCGCAGGCCATGCCATGTTTGCCGAAGTCGCGAACATCGAGCAGCTCGACGTCATTGACCTCCCGACCGGGCATTGGCCTATGTGGAGCCGTCCCCGCGACCTCGCCGAGGCCATTCAGTCAGCGGCTTTTTGAACCCGGTCTCAAGCACAAGCGCACCCGCCCGTATCGCCCACAGACGAACGGCAAGATCGAGCCCTTCCACCGCACTGGTCGACGGCTGGGCCTACGCCCGCTGCAATAACTCCGAGGCTGAGCGCCGTGGGGAGCTACATGGCTGGCTGCACCACTATAACCATCACCGACCCAACACCGCATGCGGCAGCCAGCCGCCCTTCTCACGATTGGTCAACGTGTCCGGCAGTACAGCTAAACCATGAGTTCGACGATCGGCTGGACGTAGCTGCGGAAGGCCCCTTCATCGTCCATCAGGGTCTGGCACATCAGCACCCGGTCCGGCTCCACGAACCACGCGCGCGGCTCGCATAGCGGCAGCTCGATCAGTCTCAGCTCGAAAGTCCGCGCACTGCGTCCCAGCTCCATTTCCCGGTCCTCCACCATCTCGCGGATCAACTCGGAAGTCCCCCTGGCTTCGCGCTCCTGCGCCAGCTGTCCATACTCTGCCATCCGGACGCGGGCCCAACTCATCGCGGCACCAAAGTGTGCTTGCAGCAGCAACTGCAGGGCCGGGCTGCCGGCAAAGGCTGGAAACGACGGCGGCGCCAGTTTGGCGGCGTTGCCGGGGCGGTCGCGGACCAGATCCTCCCACCACAGCTCCCACTCGTGGCGCAGCGCTTCGGGACCGCCCACCTTCGCGGTCAGCTGGGTGGGATCGGCAGTGCGGACGGCCGGCAGCACCGGCGAGACCGCGGGCTGGCCGGCCTCGTCCAAACCGGCCACGTCCCGCAGGTACAGGGCCAGCAGCATGTGTCCTGAGGTGTCGGAGGTAATCCGCCACCCCGGTCCGGAAATGTCCTGCATCCGGTCCGCGTCCTTTCGCTGGCCTCGAGGGGAGCAGCCCGGCGGAAGGCTCCCCTGCAGTGCCGCCCGCGGAGGGTGCACATCCGCCGGTGAGTCCACTCTAGTCCTTGCCGTCCGGCGCGGCACCCGGCCCGGCGGACCGGCTGCGTGCCGGCACGCTGCCGTCCGTACGGGGCTAGCCGGCGGCCCTGTACGGGGCCGGGTGCGGCGAACTACTAAGCTGGGGGCATGAGAATTCTGGTCACCGGAGGAACCGGTTTCATCGGCTCGCACACCACCCTCGCCTTGCTGGAGGCGGGTCACGACGTGGTGGTTTTCGACAACCTGGCCAACTCCAGCGAGGAGTCGCTGCGCCGGGTCCAGGAGCTGACCGGCCGACAGGCCCGGTTCCACCAGGCCGACCTGCTGGACGAGGCTGCGCTGGACCGGGTGCTGGGAACCGAGTCGGTGGACGCCGTGATCCATTTTGCCGGTCTGAAGGCCGTGGGCGAGTCCGTTGAAAAGCCCCTGCACTACTATCACAACAATGTGGGCGGCACACTGAACCTGCTCCGTGCGATGGACGCCCACAACATCCGCACCATCGTTTTCAGTTCCTCTGCCACGGTGTACGGTTCCACCGAGGAAGTGCCGCTGACCGAAAAGCTTCCGCTGGATGCGATCAATCCCTACGGCCGGACCAAGGAACAGATTGAAGACATCCTCACCGATCTGGGCGCTTCCGACCCGCGCTGGCACGTGGCCCTGCTGCGCTACTTCAACCCCGTCGGGGCGCACGAATCCGGGCGCATCGGCGAAGATCCGACTGGAGTGCCCAACAACCTGCTGCCATTTGTTGCGCAGGTGGCGGTGGGCCGCCGGGACAAGGTCCGCGTCTTCGGCAGCGACTACCCGACACCGGATGGCACCGGCGTGCGCGACTACATCCACGTGATGGACCTGGCCGCCGGGCATCTGGCCGCCTTGGATTTCATTGCCAGCCGGCCCGGTGTGCGCCGGTGGAACCTGGGCACAGGAAAGGGCTCGTCAGTGCTGGAGGTCCTGGCCGCCTTCGGCAGAGCGGCTGGGTTCGACATCCCCTACGAGCTGACCGACCGGCGCCCCGGCGACGCCGCCGTCAGCTACGCCGATCCCTCCGCAGCGCTGGCCGAACTCGGCTGGTCCGCCGTCAAGAACCTGGAGCAGATGTGCGAGGACCACTGGCGGTGGCAGAAGAACAATCCGAACGGCTACGCGACCTAAACGGCACAGGGGCAGGGCGTCATCGACGCGCTTAGACACCTCACTCGTTCCTCGCTCGGCGATGCGCGCTTACGATAACCCCCTGCCCCCCGTTGCTCGAAGGCAAGGGTGTTGCCAACGTGCAAGCGCATGGTTGAACCGCTCCTGAAGCAAAACGAACGGCCCCTGGGTTGTGAACTGGGCCCCGAAAGTTGGACTGAGAAATTCAGTTCCGACTCCTGGGGAGCAGTTTTATGCATGCATGT
>NZ_JBNHHB010000163.1:0-11512 GCF_059091905.1 Arthrobacter sp. Dra40 | reverse complement strand
GGTGTGGGCCAGGACCGCGACCAGACCATTGTGATCCGGGACCTGATCGCGGACTAAACAGCGCAGCACAACGACGGCGGGGCGCGGGCTTGAATGCCCGCGCCCCATTCGCGCTGTTGGCGGCGCGGGAGGATCTGTAGTCCCACAGTGGCGGCGGCGGCTCCGCCCTGTCGCGGGCGCGGCGCCGGGCGTAGCATGCACGTCATGGGGGACGACGACGAACTTCTCCGACGCACGGCCGAGCTTGCGGCCGACTATCTGAGGTCGCTGCCCGACCGACCGGTCAAGTCCGGCTTGGACGTTGCCGCCCTGCGCCGGGAACTGGCGGGCGAACTGCCCCGGCATGGCCAGGACCCGCAGGTTGTCATCGACCACTTGGCCGACGTCGGCGGCCGCGCTGCCGTGGCGATGGCCGGCCCGCGCTACTTCGGTTTCGTGATCGGCGGGGTCCAGCCGGCAGCCCTTGCCGCAGACTGGCTGACCGCCACGTGGGACCAGAACGCCGGACTCTATGTGGCCGGTCCGGCCGCCTCCGTGGTGGAGGAGGCAGTGGGCGCCTGGCTGCTGGACCTGTTCGGCCTGCCGGCGGAGTCAGGCTTCGGGCTGGTCACCGGCTGCCAGATGGCCCACTTCACCTGCCTGGCCGCGGCGCGGACCGCAGTGCTGGAACGTGCCGGCTGGGACGTGGTCAGCGACGGCCTGTTCGGCGCGCCGGAGATCGCCGTCGTGGTGGGGGAGGAAGCCCACAGCACGGTGCTCACGGCCCTGCAGTACCTGGGCCTTGGCCGCCGGCGCATCTACCTGGTGGACACCGATGCCCAGGGCCGGATTACGCTGGATTCGCTGGACGCCGTCCTGGACCGGATACCCGCGCATCTGCCGCTGATCGTCAACCTGCAGGCAGGCAATGTGAACACCGGCTCCTTTGATCCCCTGCGCGCGGCGGTGGAACGGATCCGACGGCGGGGCGGCGCCTGGGTGCATGTGGACGGCGCCTTCGGACTGTGGGCGGCGGCCACACCCGACCGGCGCCATCTGCTGGACGGGGTGGAACTGGCCGACTCCTGGGCCACCGACGCGCACAAGTGGCTCAACGTCCCCTACGACTCCGGGATCGCCATGGTCCGCGACGCCGAGGTGCACCAGCGCGCCATGTCCCCGGCGCATGCTGCCTACCTGGAGTATGGGCAGGAGCGGGACGAAGTCGCCTGGGTGCCGGAGTTCTCACGGCGGGCCCGCGGGTTCCCGGCCTATGCTGCATTGCGGACGCTGGGCCGCGAGGGCGTGGCGGACCTCGTGGAACGCTGCTGCTCGCTGGCCACGCGGATGGCCGACCAGTTGGCCGCTGCCGACGGAGTCGAGGTCCTCAACGACGTGGTGCTCAACCAGGTGCTGGTCCGGTTCACGCCCCAGGACGGCACGGACGCGGATGAATTCACCCGTGAGGTGGTGCATCGGGTCCAGCAAGAGGGAACGCTCTGGCTCTCCGGCACCACCTGGCACGGGAAGGCGGCCATGCGGATCAGCGTGAGCAACTGGTCCACCACCCAGGAGGACGCAGATCGGAGCGTGGAGGCCATCCTGCGCTGCGCCCGGTGATACCGGCGCCCCCGGCCCATTCCTGTTGACGCTGATTCCGGTGGAACGTGCCCCGGCGAGACCCGCCGCCCCCGGCCCATTCCTGTTGACGCTGATTCCGGTGGAACGTGCCCCGGCGAGACCCGCCGCCCCCGGTCCATCGGTGATGACCCGGCCCTCCGCCGTCGTGCCCTGAATGCAACCTTGAGCAGGCCGCCGGCGAGTTGCACTTGGGTAGGCTGGAAGGAAACACGCCGCAAGCACCACGGGAGCGCATCATGAAGATCAGCGTTGGACAGCTCAACCCCAGCGGGGACATGTCGGAGAACCTCCGGACAATGCGCTCGCTCGCGGAAGAAGCCAAGGCCGACGGCGCCGAACTCATCGTCCTCCCGGAAGAATCCATGTTCACCGTGCGGCACGTCCAGGGCGACTTGGCCGCTGCGGTCGACGCCAACTGGACCACCTTCGTGCAGCAGCTGTCTTTCATCGCCGCCGAAGTAGGCATCGCCATCATCGCCGGCGGCTACGAATCCAGCGGGGAGGAGCGCCCGTACAACACGCTGGTGATCGTTGATGCCACCGGCCGGATCGTGGACACCTACCGGAAGCTGCACCTGTACGACGCGTTCTCCTACCAGGAGTCGAAGCGGATCAAACCCGGCGACGAGGGACTCAAGATCGTGCAGTTGGGCGACCTGAACATCGGCGTGCTCACCTGCTACGACCTGCGCTTCCCCGAGCTGGCCCGCGCGCTCGCGTCGCAGGGCGCCGACGTGCTGTGCGTGCCGGCGGCCTGGTTCAAGGGCGACCACAAGATCGAGCACTGGGAAACGCTGCTGCGGGCCCGGGCGATAGAAAACACCTGCTGGGTGGCCGCGGCGGGAACCTCCAGCACCAACACCGTCGGGCATTCGGCCATTTTGGACCCGATGGGCATCCCGAAGAGCTACCTGGACGACGAACCCCGTGGCGTGGTCACCGTGGACGTGACCAGGCGCCGGATCGACGAGGTGCGCGAGTTCCTGCCGGTTCTCAAAAACCGGCGCCTGGCCAGCGACGTGGAGATCGTCCCGGCGCACTGATTTCCAGCGGAATCAGGGGCGGTTGGAATCTCTCGGAAAAAAGTTTCACCACACCCGTAACTTTTCCGTCCCCGGCTGCGATTACGTACATGAGGAAGCCGCGCCAGAGTTTACCCCCCAACAAGCTCTGGCGCGGCTTCTGTCATCCCGCCGCACGGCAGGCCTAGCCGGCGCCCGCCGCACGGTCGGCCTAGCCGGCGCCTGCCGGGCAGGCCGGTAGGATGAGGTCGCCGGAAAGCATGCGACCGAAGGAACCAGCCGTGGACGGGATACTGACAGATCACGATCTGTCGTCCGCCGTCAGCGGTGATGCCGCCGCCTCCAGCCGGATTTACCGGGAGCTGGCACCGAAGGTGCTCGGATACCTCACGGCACGCGGCGTGGAGGATCCGGAAGCCGTCACGCAGGACGTGTTTCTGGCGGTCTTCGGGAAACTCAAGAGCATCACCGGGGGAGTCCAGGGGCTGCGAACCCTGACGTTTTCGATAGCCCACGCCCGGGCCGTGGACGCCGCCCGGCGACGGACCAGCCAGCCGCAATGGGACGAGTACGACCCGGCCGCGGATGTCCGCTCCAGCGGCTCCGCAGAGTCCGTGGCGTTGGAGAGGATGGGTGGTGACGTGCTGCAGTTGCTGAACCGGCTCAACGCCGACCAGCGCGACGTGCTGGCGCTGCGCATCGTGGCGGATCTGCCGATCGAGCGCGTCGCCGACATCATGGAACGCTCCGAGGGATCGGTCAAGCAATTGCAACGCCGGGCGCTGGCCAACCTGAAGAACCTGCTGGCGGATGCGAAGGTGGCGCCATGACCGAGCCGCGCAGTGACGACGACGACTTCCTCGCCGCCCTGTGCGCCGAGGCAGGGGAGGAAGCCTCCCCGGAACTTCTGGCTGCCTTGGCTTCGCTCCGCGAGCTCGGAGCGCTCCCTGCCCCGGAACCCTCCGCCGAGCTGCGTGCCGCGATGACCGGAAAGGTGGTGCCGATCGGGCGCCGCCACCGCGGCACCATCATTGGCGTGGTCGTGGCGGCCTCAATGGGCCTGGGAGCCGGCGCCGTTGCGGCCAACGAAGACCTCCGCGGCCACCTGCACGCAGCGGTGGGCCACGCGGTAGAGGCCGTGTGGCTTGATCCGGCCGAGGAGGCAGCGGCTGCGCCGGACGGGCTTGCCGCGGTGCCGCTCGCGGAGGAGTCCGCCGAGCAGGGAACGGCGTCCCGGGACGCCCTCAGCACTACGGATGACGCCCTCCACCCCGGCAGGGGGAACAAGGACGGCGGTGCCCGCCATTCCGGGCACGGCGGTCCGCACCATGGCCTTGGCCCTCACCCTGCCCCAGGAAGCAACGACGCTGGTGTCCGCCATCCGGGGGACCGGGCACCTCACCCTCGCCTCCACTCAGCCGAGGGAACTGACGAACCCCATGGCCGCCTTTCGGGTGACGCGGCCGACTCCGACGGCGATGGCTGGCCAGGGAGAGACGGCGTCAACGCCGGTGAGAGCAGTGTCGTGGCCCGGGACCCGGGCGAGGCGTTGAAGAAGGCCCGCCCCATGGAGCCACGGCCGGGCTACGAAGGCCCCAGTGCTGTGCGGCCAAAAGCTGTCAGCGAGGACGCGCCAGGCTACCTTCCCTCGCAGCGTTTGGAGGGCAAACACGCGGTACCGGGTCCTTCACCGCAGCATCTCCGCCCGGCGCCTGGCAGCCGCGAGAAAGTCCGGCCAGCCGTCGAGCGCAACGCCCACGAGGCCGATGAAAAGCTCCTCGTTGCCGGTGATGCTGGGGCCGAGATCGATAAGCCCGACCCGACAGAGTAAAAGAGTCCAGGCTCCGGATGTCTCCGAAACCTGGACTCTTTCCTGGTAGAGGGCTTTTACCGTGCGGTCCTGAAGGACCAGTCAGTGGCTGACAGCCGGTTGCCCGAGGCATCCTTGATACTGCTGCTCAGCCGGACCGTGTAGGCGGCGTTCGCGCTCAACGTGCTCGACGGATTCAGTGTTGCCGTCCGGGTCTGCGAGTTGTAGCTGACCTTGGCTGAAACCGTTTTGCCCTTGCTGTCGACCAGCTTGAAGCTGGAGCCGCTCACGCCGGAGACTGCCTTGCTGAACGTCACCGAGACGTTGCCGCTGCGGCTGATCGACGTGGCACCGGCTGCGGGCGTCCGCTTGGACACCGTGGGCCGGCTCTCCGTCGTGAAGCTCCAGCTGGAAGCCGCCAGACGGTTGCCGTTGACATCCGTGATGCCGCTGGTGAGGCTGACCGTGAAGCGCGTGCTGCTCGGCAGGATCGCCTTGGGCTGCAACGTGGCCGTGCGCTTCGCAGCGTCGTAGCTGACGGTCGCCGGTACCAGCGTTCCGGCGGCGGTCTTCAACGTCACCGTGCCGGCGCTGACGCCCCGGACCGGTTCACTGAACGTGACTGCCAGATTACGGTTGGTGGCCGTATTGGCGGCATTCACCCCCGGTGTCCGTCCGGCGATGGCCGGTGCGGCTTCGGTGGTGAAGTTCCAGGTGGTGGCCGTGATCGGGTTACCCGTCAGGTCCGTGATGCCGCTGCTCAGACGCACCGTGTAGGTGCGGCTGGTCAGCAGGTTGGCAGTCGGGTTCAGGGTGGCCGTCCTGGTTGCAGCGTTGTAGCTCAAAGCTGCGGCCACTGACGCACCGGCCGAATCGGTGACCCGGAAGCTGGTGGCGTTGATCCCGGTGACCGGTTCACTGAAGGTGGCCGTGATGTTGCTGTTGGCGGCCACGTTGGTGGCATTCACCGCCGGGGTCCGTCCCGTGATGGTCGGTCCGGCCTCGGTGGTGAAGTTCCAGGTGGTGGCCGTGATCGGGTTACCCGAGAGATCCGTGATGCCGCTGCTCAGACGCACCGTGTAGGTGCGGCTGGTCAGCAGGTTGGCAGTCGGATTCAGAGTGACTGTCCTGGTTGCAGCGTTGTAGCTCAATGCTGCGGCCACTGACGCACCAGCCGAGTTGGTGACCCGGAAGCTGGTGGCGCTGATTCCGGTAACCGGTTTGCTGAAGGTAGCGGTGATGTTGCTGTTGGCGGCCACATTGGTGGCGTTCACCGCCGGGGTCCGTCCGGTGATGGCCGGTGCGGCTTCGGTGGTGAAGTTCCAGGTGGTTGCCGGCAGGGCATTGCCCTGCAGATCCCGGATGCCGGTGGTCAGCTGCACGGTGTAGGTGCGGCTGGTCAGCAGGTTCGAACGCGGGTTGAGGGTGGCCGTCCGGGTTGCCGTGTTGTAGCTGACGACTGCGGCTACGGCCGTGCCGGTCGAGGTGGTGACCTGGAAGGTGGTGCCGTCGACTCCGGTGACCGGTTCGCTGAAGGTAGCGGTGATGTTGCCGCTGGTTGCCACGTTGGTGGCGTTCACCGCCGGGGTCCGTCCAGTCACCGACGGAGCGGGTCCGGTAGTAGTGAACGTCCAGCTGGTCGGAGCGAGGGGGTTGCCCGCCGCATCCCGGATGCCGTTGGTGAACCGAACGGTGTAGACCGTGTCGATCGCCAGGTTGGCCACCGGGTCCAGCGTGGCCGTTCGGGTAACCGGATCGTAGGTGACGGTGGCGGCGGTCGGTGCCGTTGCTCCTGCAGCCGTCAACGTAGCCGTTGTCCCGGAGATCCCTCGGACGGCCTCGTTGAAGGTCGCGGTGATGTTGACCCCGACTGCCACATTGGTTGCCCCGGCAGCAGGAGCGCGGTTCGTCACCGTGGGTGCCGCGGTATCCGTGAGGTCAACGGTCTCGTCAGTGAACCGAAGCCGCTCCACATTGGTGATGGTGTCCGTGCCGTCGTCCCCGGTGCCGCCGGTGTGGGCCACAGTAGTGACTCCATTGGCGGTAGTGATGTCATATTCATCGCGTGCGCCGGAGAAGTTGGCGGTGTCGATATCAGTGGGAGCCGCGCTGTTGAGGATTTCCCGCACGATCACGACGTTGCCCGGGTCAATCCGGCCAGCCATGATGTCGGCCTGAATGCTCTTCAGGGTGGTGACTGATCGGAGTTCTGTGCCCTGGTCGTCTCGGACGCTCAGCCGCACGTTCAGCCACTTGTCTCCGTCGATGACGTCATCCGCGCCGTTGCCCCAAATCTGGTCACTGCCGGAGCCGCCGATGATGATGTTGCCGGCGCCGAAATCGGTAGCGCCTGCGGGCAGCAGATCGGCCAGGCCGGTGATCCGCTTGATCCCCTCAGCATCGAGCACATTGCTGAGGCCGGGCACGGCGACCTCGTTATCGGGATCGGATGGCACGACGTCATCACCGCGCAAAACGTCGTCCTTGTCCCAACCGGAGAGGGCCTCGACCAGCAGGAACCGGTCCTTGAGGGCGTTCGGGCCCTCCACCACGACCATGCGCATGTCGGAATCCGCTGCTTCGACGGACCGTGCGTGGGTCACCCAGTCGAAGCCGTAGACGCCGTGGTTGCGCTCGATACCCGGGCCGGCGACCATGATGTCGTCACCGCCCTCGGCGTCGTAGTCGTCCTCGCCGCTGTCGCCGATCAGGACGTCGTGGCCGGGGTTGTTGATGTCGTCGAAGAACGGTGCGCCGCTGTCGCCTTGGAGCAGGTCGTTGGCGTTGCCGCCTTCCTGCCAGTCATCGCCGCCGCCGCCAAACACCGTGTCCGGGCCGTCGCCGGCAATGACAAGGTCGTCGCCCTCGCCGGCAAACGTCTCGTTACCGTTAAGACCGCCGTTGGAGAAGTCGTCGCCGTCGCCGGACATGATGATGTCCAGTCCGGGACCGGCGTCGATCGCGTCGTTGCCTGGCCCGCCCTTGAGCACGTCGTCCCCGTGGGAGTCGGTGATCCGGTCGTTGCCTGCACCGCCGAGAATGGTGTCGGCGCCGTCGTTTCCTTCGATGATGTCGTTGCCGCCGTTGCCCCAGACGGTGTCGTTGTCGACGCCGCCCCAGATCCGGTCAGTCCCGTCGGCTCCGCCGGCGTCGTCCTTGCCGTTGTAGGTCGCCTGGGCGTTCAAACCCGGACGGTCAACGCTGTTGGAGACGCGGTAGCGGATGGTGCCGTCGGCCATGCGGAGCAGCAGGGCGGATTCGTCGCAGGCGGAGGTTGGATCATCGGCGACGTTGTTGCCCGTGGTGCCGACGATGTTGCCCATCTCGAATTCGCAGTCCGCGACGCCGAAGACATCGGCCTTGAGCGCGGCGGCGTCAGTATT
Organism: Arthrobacter sp. Dra40; assembly: GCF_059091905.1. Classification (NCBI taxonomy): domain Bacteria; kingdom Bacillati; phylum Actinomycetota; class Actinomycetes; order Micrococcales; family Micrococcaceae; genus Arthrobacter; species Arthrobacter sp. Dra40. Next base: position 3,677 of record NZ_JBNHHB010000163.1, on the reverse strand, counting down.
GCGCATCACCAGCTCGGCCATGGAGTTGCCTTCGAGCTGGGTCCGCAGGTTCAGGCCCGACGTGCGGGACAGGTAGTACAACCGGTCTCCGTCCTGCAGGTCCGTCATCTGGCGTTCGAAGATGTAGTTGAAGGTGGAACCGAGCAGCCCGCCGAAGAGATTTTGGGCTTCAGCCAGGCCTCCCACCCACAGATCAACCGTGTCCAGACCGGTCGTGGAGGCGGCACCGTTATTCGCCCACTCGCCGTTGCTGTTCACGAAGTCATAGGCATCGGCCGGTGTTTCCGCCGCGGGGTCGGGGCTCATGTCGAAGAGCTTCTGCGCCGCGGCGCGCTTGGCATCAATGGTCGTCGCCCCGGTGATGCTGGGGTGCTTGCCATAAGCGGCCATGAAGTTGACCACCGAATCCGGGTGCTTCAGCGCCTGCCCGAAGTCCACCCAGCTGCTGTAGGGCTTCAGGGACGACTCGCTCGTCTTTGCGTAGAGATCCTTCCGGAAATTGTTCAGCGACGGAACACCGGTGTCCCGGCCGCGGGCGATGTTGAGCGCAGCCAGGTCCAGGGGCAAGCCCAGAACGCTGTTGCGCAGCGTGTCGGTGACGAACTCGTCGAGTTCAGCGCCCACCTGGTCCGTCATGCCCATGGCAATCGCGCCGGCGGCCTGTTCCGGGGTCATCGTGCTCTCCCCGTTGGCGTAGTAGGCCGGTGGGTTCAGGAACGCGTCCAGCAGCGGGAGGCTGATATCGGCGCCGCTGTTGGTCTTCCGGTCCACTGTGTCCGTCAGCATGGAGTGTCCGAACCGGTAGGTCGCGTGGGCGAACTCCGCCTCGATCGCCGGGTTAATGGCCGTGTCCGACTGGGTGAAGACGTTGAACGGATTGATGCCCGGTTGGATCTTGCGCGCGAAGTCCTCGAAGACGATGTGCTGGTACTCCATCTCCGTGACGAACCGTGCGGCCTGGAAGAGGCGTTCCCCGTTCCATTCACCGTTGGGGAGCTTCCACTCGTTCAGGTCCAGGTTCAGCGACGTGAGCAGTTCCTCCATGTAGGTGACCAGCCGGTTGTGCTCCGAGTGGAAGACCTGGTGGACGGCGGTGAGTCCGATGTTCTCGTTCACACGGCCGTCTCCGGCAATGAAGTGCGCGTTGAGCATTTCGTCGTCGTACGTTCCCGGGTCCTGCCGACCGTTGGCGGGAGTGATGCCGTCATTTTCGTCGGCCGCCAGCGCCGCGCCACGTGAGTCGAACGGTGCCGCGTTGTGGGAAATGTCGTCCAGGAACGCGATGCCGATCCGCTGGACATCCGCCGGCGGCGCAACAGGGCTCTCCAGGTTTCCTTCGACGAACTGTTTGTCCTGAGTGATGTACTGCGGAAGACCGTTGGGACCACGCAGGAAGCGCCCGTACTGGTCGGTGGCCAGCATCGGGATGTCCACGACGTCGGCGTCGGAGAGCTTCAGGCCCAGCTCGGACTCGGCCTGGGCCTTGATGTCCGCCCAGGTGGCCATGCCGCCGGGGCCGCCTTCGAGCAATTCGCCGGTGGAGACCGGGTCGCCGTCGTTGTTGAGCTCGTACTCCCGGAGGAAGACGTGATGGGACGGATTCGAGGAGTACGTCTGGCTCTGGTCAACCCACGGGGAGTCCGTGTTCGTGGCGTCCTGGATATCGTCGGGCGTGCCGAGTTTACCGTCGGGGCCGGGCTGATTCTCCGCCCGGTTGAGCATCATGAAGTTCGTCGGTGAGCCCTCCACGTACAGCGGATCGCCCGGTGCCAGGGGCATCATGACGACGTTGCTGGTCTTCTTGGTGAAGTCGATGCCGTGGTCGAAGAACTGGCCGAACAGGGCAAAGAAGCCGTTGTATGGCGGCGAGAGCCCGAAGTCCGTGGTCACATTCGGGATGTCGAGGGTCTCGCCTTCAGGCACACAGTTCTGGGGCTGGCCATCGGTGTCGCAGGGAACCGCAGTGGGGCCGTCGTTCACTGTCCGATGTGCCTTGCCGGCCGCCGCGATCGCGGCCGGGTTGCTGGACGTCTGATCCACAATGACGTTGCTGATGAAGCGCGGGTCCGCGTCCCGCATCATCGGCACGTTCACCGACTTGTAGGACTGCCCGCCGGAGGTGGTCCGCCATTCCGGGTCGGCCAGTCGCGGGAACGGCAGGCTGGAGGAGCCGTAATGCCCTTGGTTGGGGACCAGGTTGTTATCGGTCCCGTCCACGGTGCGCAACCCGTAGGGCAACAGCGGATTGGCTATTTGGTTCGGTCCGGAGCCGAGGAGCGGCTGGCCCGGTACGGGCTTGCCGTTGGCATCTTCCTTGGTGGCGTGGTTCTCCGCGATTTTGATTTGCTTCAGGATGAACCTCATGTCGCCGGCATTGAGGGTCAGGCCCTGGCCTACCGGCGCTGCCAGCGCCGCTGGGGCGAGGGCGGAGGGCAGCACGCCCGCACCCAAAACCAGCGCAGCCAGTCCGGCCGTGACTTTCTGCGGGACGGATGGCTTCCCCCGTTGGGCACAGTCAGTGCCCCTCCTGTGTTTATGACCGCCTGACTTGTTGAACATGGTGACTCCCCTAGTCGTGTGTTGTGTTGCTGGCCACAGCATCCGCCGACGACCTTGGGGAAATCCTTGAACACCTCTCTTACGGTTTTTTGGGCAGGAAAAAGCCCGCCCCATGCCTCAACTCCACGTGGAAGGCTGAGGACAAGGGGCGGGCTTGTTTGCTGCCGAGGAGCGGGATGGACGGCGCCTCAGGCGGACTCTGCGCTGATGGGCCCGCCCTCCGGCCAGCCGCTCTAAGCGGTCAGCTGCCGCTTGGAGGAAATCACGCCGGTATCGAAGCCGGCCAGGTGCAGGCCGCCGTGGAAGCGGGCGTGCTCGATCTTCACGCAGCGGTCCATCACCACGTTCAGCCCGGCAACCTCGGCCTTGGCCGCGACCTCCTCGTGCCAGGAGCCCAGCTGAAGCCAGATGGTCTTGGCGCCGACGGCCAGCGTTTCCTCCAGCACCGTGGGCAGGTCGTCGTGCTTGCGGAACACGTCCACCAGGTCCGGTACCTCGGGCAGGTCCGCCAGCGACTTGTAGACCGGCTGGCCGAGGATTTCCTTGGCCACCGGATTCACGAAGTAGACCTTGTACGGCGAGCTGGAGAGCAGGTACGTCGAAACGAAATAGCTGGCCCGGCTCGGCTTGTCGGAAGCGCCGACGATGGCGATGGACTTGGTGTTGCGCAGGATGTTCAGACGCTCCGCGGCGGACGGGCCGATCCAGGTGCGTTCTGGTGCAGCGGTCACTTGGCGGCTCCTTCTTCGGCTTCGATCAGTTCTTCCACGGACTCAACTACGCGCGTTCCGGGCTCTGTCCGGGCGGCGCGCGCTGCCGGCATCGTGCAGGACTCGCCGGCATAGCTGGGCGAGGCGAACTCGGAGGTATTGAACGCGTCATCCTCATGGTTACGGCTGGGGCCGTGTTCGGCGCCAGCCTGCTGCGAAGCAGTCAGCGCCTGGTCCAGGTCCCAGAGGATATCGTCTACGTCTTCCAGCCCCACGGAGATGCGGATCAGGTCCTCCGGCACACCGGCGGCCACCAGCTGGTCGGCGGTGAGCTGCTGGTGCGTGGTCGATCCCGGGTGCAGCACCAGGGTGCGGGCGTCGCCGATGTTGGCCAGGTGGCTGGCCAGT
>NZ_JBNHHB010000162.1:0-11531 GCF_059091905.1 Arthrobacter sp. Dra40 | reverse complement strand
CGCTTGAACAGCGCGAGGACATCCAGGAGGCTACCAAGGAACTGTTCCGCGATGCCCAGTGGACGGACGGAACAATCGCCGGCATCCAGCGCGGCGCAGAGTTGATCAACCGCCCGTGGTATCGTTCCGGGGTTTTCATTGGCAGCGTCTGGGCGGCGGGGATCGCCGTCGTCGGGTTCTTTGGAGTCCGTTTCGGTGTGCGTCGGCAGAATCTGCTCAGAGCCCGTCGCGAGATAGAACGCGGGGACCGCAGCTTCTCCAGCGTCTCCATGGACCTCAACGCCACGGAGGTCAACGCGAACACCATTCCCGCGGCGTCGGAATACGGTTCGCGGGTGCTGGAAATATACCGCGGCTTCATGACCGCCTATACCGAGGCCAGTACGCTCAACGACAGGGTCCACGCCTTGACCGACAAGGAGCTGAAGTCGCGCAAGAACGTCAAGCTTGCCGTGGAGTACGCACGCATTGCGACCGAGCTGGACGATCTGGACGACGTCATCGCCGACACCAACACGTTCCTGAACGTGGCCTCCGGGTGGGAACGTGCCTGGGACCGGCAACTGGCGCCCTTGCGCGAGGATCTGGACGGTATCGATTCGCTGATCGAGGAGGGGCCTAAGACCGCCCGGTTCTCGGCAACGGCTGCTGCCCTGCGCTCCTTCCGCGAGGGAGCGCTGGAGGATCTGGAAGACTGGGCCGCTCGCCTCGCCGAGGGGAGGATTACTCCGGACGCCGCCCTCCGTGCGGTACAGGGCAGCCGGAGCGAATTCACCGGCTTGCTCAAGGCCCACGCGGACACGGTGATTGACGCCTATGCCAAGACGTCGACTGAGAAGGACAAGATGCGCGAGGAGATGGACGACGAACTCCGCAGCGGCGACCGTCGGTCCTCCCCCACCATCCTGGACACCGTGTACCCGCCGTACATGTTCTATTCCGCGTATGCCTTCAACGCCGGCTACAGCTCGGCGCAGGGCAGCGTCGATTCTTCACGTAGCAGCGGCAGCACCACTGGCTATGGCAGCAGCGGCGGGAGCTTCAGCGGCTCCGGCAGTTCGTCCAGATTCTAAGCGGGCACCGCGCCCAGGCAGCGGTACCCCCTGCGCAACTTGCCGATGGAAAGCGCTAGCGGCATGGGCTTGGCTGATGTAACAATCCCGTCCGCAGAAAACCGGTGCAAATTTCTCGAGATTTTCGCCCTTTGCAGGGAAAACCAGTTTACTCTAGGCCGCAGGGGATCTACCAAGCAGCATTGGGGACCATTATGAGGGACAAACAGGACCGGCCCGAAGCCAATCCCATCGGTGCGATGGAGCGTGTGGGGCCAAAGCCCGTTCACGGCGCTGGCAACAGCATCGGCATGCCCAATCTTGCCGCCGCCCAGATACCTGGCCCCGGGACCGCACATGCGGTCGCCGGCGAAGACTGGCGGCTTCCGGACGACGCGGCCGATCCGATGGAGCAGGTCGGACACAATCTCCCGGCGCGCCGGGCCCGACGATGGATTCCGTGGAGCAAAGGAACCGGTCGCCACCGTCTAGCCTGAACAGCGCTCGCGGAATGTCGCCAGGGTGACCGGCGCCGATTTGCCGACGGGCCAGATTCACTGATGCCTCCTTGACTTGTGCCCACGGAGCCGCATGAATGGACACCATCAGCTTCCGCCCCTGAGCCGAGGAGACGTCATGGCCCGCCCCGTCCACTTTGAGATTCAGGCAGATGACCTGGAACGAGCAAAGAATTTCTACTCGACGGTCTTCGAATGGACGTTCGAGGACTATTCGCAGGTCACAGGCACTCCCTACTTTGGAGTAGTGACCGGCCCGGAGGACCAGCCGGGCATCAACGGGGGCCTCATGCAGCGTCCCGCCCCGGTCCCGGGCACCGGCCAGGGCACCAACGCCTGGGTGGTCACCATGCAGGTGGATGACTACGACGCGACGGAACGAAAGATCCTCGACGCGGGCGGCCAGACTGCGCTGCCCAAGTACGCGCTGCCGGGCATGGCGTGGCAGGGCTACTACCTGGATACCGAAAACAACACCATCGGCCTCCATCAGGCCGACGAAAAAGCCGGCTTGTAACCGCTACCGGTCGCGTCCCATGATGAATGGCTTCAGGACAGCACGTCCTTGGTGCTGAACCTCCCGTAGGCCAGTGCGCAGAAAACGGCGATGTAGCCGCCCTGCAGGAGCGCGTTTGCGCCGAAGGCGTCCCAGGAGATGGGCTGGCGCAGCAGGTCGGCAAAGTCGAGCCAGTGGTGGGTGAACAGCCAGGGGTGCAGCCAGTCCAGCTGCGGCAGCGCGCCGACAATCTGTGTGACGACGGCGAGCACCGCCGTCGTGGCCATGGCCCCGACCGGGACTTCGGTGAGGGTGGAAACGAACAGGCCGATGGCGGCCAGTCCTGCCAACGACAAGGCGACATAGGCTGCCACCAGCAGCAGCCGGACCAGGGATTCACCGACGCCGATGGTGTCGCCGGAGAGCAGAGTCACCGGCCCGGTGCCGAAGAGAAGGGTACCGGTGAGGGCGCCGGCCGCCACAATGGCGAGGGCGGCAGCAAGGCAGAAGATCACCGCTGCCCCGTACTTGACGGCCAGTAGCCGCAGCCGTCCGGCGGGCGCACTGAGCAGATACCGCAAGGTGCCGTGGCCTGCCTCACCGGCGATCGTGTCCCCGGCCACTACGCTGACCGTCAGGGGCAGGAACAACGGGATGGAGACCACCAGCCCGGTCAGCGCCACAAACAGTCCGTTTTGGGTGATCCGGTTCAGGAAGGGCGGCCCGCCGCCCGGCCCGCCTTCGTCTGCTGCGAACCGGACCACCACCGCGATGAGAATGGGGACGGCGGCCAAGGCCAGCAAGAGTGCCCACGTCCGGCTGCGGCGAAACAGCACGCTGAGTTCGGAACCAAAGAGGGCCCAGCCTGCGGTCGGCCCGCTGCCTTCGGCCACAGCGGTAGTTGGCGCGCGGGGGCTTTCCTTTGCTCCACCGTCGACTTCCATGATGTCGGGACCGGACTGTTGCTCAACACCGGAACCGGGCTGCTGCTCACTGGACAACGTCGAAACCCTCCCCGGTCAGCTCCACGTACCGGTCTTCGAGGCTGCTGGCTTCCACGGCGAACCCGCGGATCCGCACTCCGTCCGCCACCAAGGCGGCCGCGATGTGCTCGGGCAGTAGTCCCGCTTGGTTCATTGGGGCGTTGACGTGTCCGTCGAGTGCGGCATCCGGGCCCTCGGGTTCCAGGCCCAAATGCCGCAGCACACCGCGGGCTGCGTCAACGTCCGGGGTTTGGATACTCACATGAGTGAGGCCTGCCCGGCGCAGATCATCAAGCGTCCCCTGCGCCACCAGCCTGCCGGCCCTCATGACGGCGGCATGGGTGCAGATCTGCTCCACCTCGGAGAGCAAGTGGCTGGAAACAAAAACAGTGGTGCCTTCCCCCGCCAGCGAGCGAACCAGGCTGCGGACCTCGCGTGTGCCCTGCGGGTCGAGCCCATTGGTCGGCTCATCCAGCACCAGGAGTTGCCGCGGCATCAGCAGGGCGTTGGCGATCCCGAGCCGCTGTTTCATGCCCAGCGAGTAGGCCCGGACCTTTTTGTCTGCGGCATGGCTCAGTCCGACGCGCTCCAGTGCGCGGGCTATCCTCTCCCGCCGGGTGCTTGAGGGGGCATAACGGTCTGCGGTGTCCAGCCGGTGCAGGTTCGCGGCACCGGAAAGGAAGGGATAGAACGCCGGACCTTCAATCAGTGCTCCGACCTGCGGCAGCACACTGCGCAGAGAACCAGGCATGTCCTGGCCGAAGATGCGGACACTCCCCTTGGTGGCTGCGGCCAGCCCGAGCATGACCCTGATGGTGGTGGTTTTCCCGGACCCGTTGGGGCCCAGGAACCCGAAAACGGAACCGTGCGGGACAGCCAGGTCCAAAGAGTCGACGGCGGTTTGCCGGCCGAAGCGTTTGGTCAGTCCGGAGGTTTCGATGACCAGCGCGGCAGGGTTGCCGCTGCCGATCACCGGCCCTCCGCGGCTGCCTGCAACAGCTGGAACGGAACCGATCCGGCGAAAACCCGTCCGTCGTCGGTCAAATACACGTTGACCAAGGCAGTGGAGATCAGCCGCCCGCCGTTCACCGGCTTGGTCGCCTCCGCCAGCAGCGGCGAGTCCGCCCAGCCCTTGGGCAGGTCCTTTGCGGGGACTTCCGTGACGGTCTCCCAGCCGGAACCGTGCTTGATGACCTGATCCCGAAGCCCGGCACCGGCGTCGTTGTGGCCCTTGTGATGCGGCATCTTCGCGTCCCGCCCGTGCTGTGGGAGGGCGTGCTCAGTCACCGTGGCGCCGGCAGGCGGGGTGAAGTCGAACAGCCCTGGGTCCGGGGCCTTAAGGCTCAGCTTGGTGAAGCCCAGCTGGAATGCCGGGTCCTGCTCTCCACGGGCGTGTACTTGGACGCTGAGCGGCAGGCCGGTCTCGGAGTCGACGGCCAGCACCACGGAGCCCATCAGCGTTTCGCTGCTGTTGGGCTTGACCACCAGCTGGTACGCGCTGCGGCCGGCAACCGAGGTGTCGTCGCCGACGGAGACAGAGGTTTCGGGGCCCATGCCCTGCAGCAGGTGGTCGGCAAGCCGCTCCGGAGTGTAGGCCTCGGCAGGTGGGGAGGCGCCGCCGTCGGACTTGTCCCCGCCGCCGGAACCGGCAGGCAGAGCCAGCCGGACCGCCTCATTCTTCTTGGAGCTGTAGAGCCAGGCCTCGGTGTGGTTGCGGATGAGGTCGCGCTCGGCAAAACGGTCGAAGAGCTGCAGCCGGGCTTGGTCCGGCCCGTCCAGGTAGACCCGGGCGGTATGGGAACCGGTGAGCAGGTCCAGCGCAGTGGCCACTTGACCGCCCTCGTCAGCGGGCAGGTCCTTCGGCAGCTCCGGAAGGCCCAGGGCGGACTGCTGTTCCAGCGTCCCGGACAGCTCGCGGACATGGCTGCCCGCCACCATTTCCAGCAGCTGCTGCGGGGTTTTGTCCGGCAGGTCGGTGGCGGCGTTGGCCTGCAGGGAACCGGTGAGCACCCCGCCGGCTATCACTGCCGGTACGACGACGGCTGGCAGCCAACGCTTGACGGTCCGGTCCATGGCACATCACCTTCCGCTGCTGCAGGACTGGCTTCCAGCCTACGCTTCCGGCTGCGCCGGGTCACCAGTCAAAGGGCCATGATCGGACACGGATCGCTGACGATCAACACCTCAGGGATGGTGATGCTTGTCCCGGGTACCGCTACGTGTTGTAGTTGACGCACGTAACTACATACGGATGCACCGTTGCATCGGCGGCGACCCTGACCGGTGGGCGGCAATCTTGGAGCCGGCCCGTACCCAGAGGCCGGCCGGAGGGGTGGATGGCGATGGTTGTGCAACGGTTGTTGCCGACGGAGGAAGCGCAGGACCTGATCGCGCTGGTCCGCGACATCACGGCCCGCGAGCTGGCGCCCCAGGCCGCCGCGGCCGAGGCAGCCGAACAGTTCCCGCGTGAGGTCTTCCGGATGCTGGGGCGCGCCGGGCTGCTGAGCCTGCCGTACCCCGAGGAGTTTGGCGGAGGTGGCCAGCCGGCCGAGGTTTACCTGCAGGTGCTGGAGGAGCTCGGCGCCGCGTGGGGCAGCGTGGCAGTAGGCGTCAGCGTCCATGCCCTCTCCTGCTTCCCGCTGGTGCATTTCGGCAGCGATGCACAGCGCAAAACCTGGCTGCCGGACCTGCTCTCGGGCGAAACTTTGGGTGCCTACTGCCTCTCCGAGTCGCACGCCGGATCGGACCCTGCAGCGATGCGCACCCGCGCCGTCCGGCACGGCGACGGCTACCTGGTCCGCGGCGCGAAAGCCTGGACCACGCACGCCGGGGAGGCCGACTTCTACACCGTGATGGCCAGGACGTCCGACGATCCCCGGCACGGGATCTCCTGCTTCCTGGTCCCGGCCGGCGCCGAAGGACTCAGTGCCGCGCCGCCCGAGCACAAGATGGGCCTGACGGCATCCACCACTGCGACGATGAACTTCGACGACGTGTATGTTCCGGCCAACCGCTTGATCGGCGAGGAAGGCCAGGGCCTGGCCATTGCCTTCGCGGCGCTGGACTCAGGCAGGCTGGGCATCGCGGCGGTGGCCGCCGGGCTGGGCCAGGCAGCGCTGGACCTTGCCGCGTCCTACGCGAACGAGCGCGAGGCCTTCGGCAAGCGGCTGATCGAGCACGAGGGGCTGGCCTTTTTGATTGCCGACATGGCGGTTGATGTGGAAACCGCCCGTGCCATGTACCTGGCGGCGGCGCGGCTGAAGGATGCCGGCCTCCCCTACGGCCGGGAGGCCTCGATCGCAAAGCTGGTGGCCACCGACAACGCGATGAGCGTGACCACCAATGCGGTGCAGGTTCTGGGCGGGGCCGGCTACACGCGGGACTTCCCGGCCGAGCGGTACATGCGCGAGGCCAAAGTGATGCAGATTTTCGAGGGGACCAACCAGATCCAGCGGCTGCTGATCTCCCGCCACTTCATCCGCTGACCGGGATCCGCCTCCCGTCACGGCGGGTGCTCCGGGCGGCGCTCCGGGCCCAGCGCGCCTGCGCAAGCCGGCCGGCGCAAGCAGGCTGGCACAAGGAGGATGGCGCAAGCAGGCTGGCACAAGGAGGATGGCGCAAGCAGTCGGGCGGGCGCAAGCAGTCGGGCGGGCGCAAGCAGTCGGGCGGGCGCAAGCAGGACTCTTGGCGGGGCCAGCCGGCTCGCCAGCCGCTCGGGACGGTCAAAACGGTGAAGTCCCGCTACATCCGGTTCTTGGTCCGCGCGGTGGCCGGCGCGGTCCACGGGTCTTCCGGCCACGGGTGCTTCGGGTAGCGGCCGCGCATCTCCGCACGGACCTGCGCATAGGGACCGGACCAGAAGGAGGCCAAGTCGTCGGTCACGGCCAGCGGCCGGCCGGCGGGTGAGAGCAGGTGGAACAGCACCCGCACCCGCCCGTCCACCAGCCGGGGCGTGTCAGCCCAGCCGAAGCACTCCTGCAGTTTGACCGCCACCACCGGGCGGTCGCCCCCGGCCGGTTCCGGATAGTCGATCCGGACGCGGGAGCCGCTCGGAACCTGGAGCCGCTCCGGGACGAGCTCATCGAACCGGGCGGCCTCCGGCCACGGCAACAGACGGCGCAGCGGCTCGGCAAGGTCCACTGCCGCAGCCGCCTTCCCGCCGGCCAAAGCCTCCAGCTCGGGTGCAAGCCATTCGGACAGCCGTCCCAGCAGCGCGGCTTCGGCGACGTCGGGCCACGGCACCCCGAGTTCGCGGTGCAGCAGGGCCAGGCGGCGGCGCAGCACAACGGCTGAGTCCGACCAGCCGATGATGTCCAGACCGCCGCCCGCAAGGGCACGCGCCACAGCCTCCCGGCCATCATCCCGCGAGGGCTGGACCGGTGAGGAGGACAGCACGATCTCGCCCAGCCTGCGCTCCCGCCGGGCAGCGACCCTGCCGGACTCAAAGCGGGCCTCCACCCGGTCGGTGGCCAAATGCTGTGCCGCTGCTGCAGCCGTTTCTTCAGCCAGTGGGGCGGCGGCCCGGATCACCGCCCCTGTCCCGGCAGCATCGCGGCCCTGCGCCCGTGACACTTCGGCAACGGCCAGCCACTGCTGCCCGGTCAGCGGAGAGCCGGCCGACAACCCTGCCCGGGTGCCGGAAGCCAGCAGGTAGGTCTGCCCTGATACGCGGCGGGCGACCCGTTCGGGGAAGGCCAGCGCCACCACGAAGCCCGCACTTTCCGCCGCGCCCACCCGTAAGCCCCTCAGGGAAGGCACGACGGCGGTGCTTTCCTGCCGGGCGATGGCCTCCAGCCGTTGTGCCTCCTCCCGCCACCGCCGGGAGGAAGGGTCCCTGTGGCCTGAGCGCAGCCGGGACTGCAACGCCGTGAGGTCAGCGCCCGGGGCCCGCTCATCGCCGGAAACCATCGCAACCACATCGGCGGCGACCTGCCGACCAACAACCGCTGCGCCGTCCAGCAAGGCCCGGCCCAGCCTGGGGTCCGCCGGGACCCTGGCCAACGTCCTGCCCAAACCCGTGGCATGGCCGCCGTCGTCAACGGCACCCAGATCATGCAAAGTGCGGATGGCGTCCGCCATGGCGGAGGTTGGCGGGGCATCCGGAAGCTGCAGCCCCTCCCCGCCCGGAGCACCCCAGCAGGCCAGAAGCAGGGCCGCACCGGTGAGGTCGGCGACGGCGATCTCCGGGGTGGGATGGGCCGGCGCGGCTCCATAGGTTTTTTGGTCGTAGCAGCGCACCACGGTGCCGGGGCCTTGGCGGGCGGCCCGGCCGGCGCGCTGGTCCGCCGAGGCGCGGGAGGCTGAGACCGTCACCAGGCCGGACATGCCCCGGGCGGCGTCCCGCCGGGGCTCCCGTGACAGCCCGGAGTCGACGACCAGCCGCACGCCGGGCACAGTGAGCGAGGACTCGGCCAGCGAGGTGGAGACGATGATGCGCGGCGCCCCGCCCGGGTCGCGGCCGGAAACGGCGCGGTCCTGCGCGGCCGGGTCAGCCTGGCCATGCAGTTCCAGCACCTCAGGGCCGCCCGTTCCGCCGCGGCCCGACCCGCTGCTGATCTTGTCCCGGATCAGCGCTGCCACCTGCTGCACTTCCCACGCCCCGGGTGCGAACACCAGGGCATCCACCGACGGGTCGGCCGCGAGCGCCTCGGCATGCGCGGCGGCCGCGGTAGAGGCGATGTGTTCCAGAAAGGCGCGCGAGACTCCCCGCTGGTCCAGCCGCGGCGACGGTGCCGGAGCCCAGCGCACCTGCAAAGGATGCAGTGCGGAGGGGCACTCAACCACCGGAGCCGGTCCGCCGCCGTCGTGCCTCCCAATCAACGAAGCGAAGCGCGGCGCGTCCAGCGTGGCGGACATCGCCACCAGCGCGAGGTCCACGCGCAGCTGGCGGACCTCGCCGAGCATGCCCACCAGCAGGTCGGTTTCCACGCCGCGCTCGTGGACCTCGTCCAGGATCACGGCATCGGTTCCGTCCAAACCCGGATCGGCGAGCAGCCGATTCAGCAGAATGCCCGGCGTGACGAATTCGATGAGGGTCTGCGGACCGGCCCGGCGCTCCCCGCGCACGGTATATCCCACGCGGTCGCCCACCCGGCTGCCGTCCAGCGAGGCCAGGCGCCGGGCTGCTGAACGGGCGGCGACCCGCCGGGGTTGGGTCACCACCACGCGGGGGCGACGGGCTGCGGCACCGGCGGCCGGTTGACCGGCCAGGTTGGCGACCAGCGGCGGGACCAGAGTGGTCTTGCCCGTACCCGGCGGCGCCTGCACAACGGCGGTGCCGGCGGGGGTGCCGTCGGATCCGGTACCGCCGGATGCCGCCCCGGCCGGGCTTCCCGTCAGCGCAGCGGTTAGGTCATCGAGGGAGTCCGCAAAGACAAGTCCTGTGCTGATCGCCGCCAGGTCGAAAGGGACGTAGCTGTGCGCGGGTTCCTGCGGGGCTGGCTGACTCACCCTTCCATTGTGCCGGTGTCTGGTGATGGCCTTCCGCGTCGGCGCCCCGCGCCCTTCCGGAGGCAGGCACCGCCGTCGTTGTTCCAATCCACAGGCGACGCCCGTCCCTTGGCAGAGCCGGGCCAACTGTGCCACGTTGGAGATGGAATGCGAACAATCCTGTGTGAAAGGACGTGGTCCAGGTGCCTAAGACGACCAAGGGCGGGAAGCCGAAGCAGAGCGAACTGCCCAGCACAGTGAAGCGGTCGGGCCAAAAGGCGCAAAAAACCTTCGCGGAGGCCCATGATTCCGCCGCAGAAACATACGGCGACGAGGAACGTGCCCACCGTGTGGCTTACAGCGCCCTCAAGCACACGCACGAGAAGGTGGGCGATCACTGGGAGCCCAAGGAGAAGAAGGGCCCGTCGGACAAGCAGGCCCAGGGCGGTAAGGACACCGCGCGGGAAACCAAAGGCGGCGTCGATGAAAACGCCTCCAAGGAGCACCTCTACGACCTGGCCAGGAGGCTCGACGTCCCCGGCCGGTCGAAGATGGACAAGGCGGAACTGGTCGAGGCGTTGCGCAAGGCCAACGACAGGGAGACCAGGAAGTCCCGGTAGCCGTTGACGGCCCCCCGCTGCCGCCGCTAGCGTCTTGCCAGCACCTTCCGTCCAGAACCATCGGCATTCATCCTGATCTTTCATCCGCGATCGAGGAGCACTCCATGGCACACGTCAGCATTATCGGTACTGGAAACATGGGCCAAGCCATCTCCGGCGTCGTCACCAGAGGCGGCAACACCGTCGAGTTGCTCGACCAATCCGACGCGGACAAGCCGGTCACCGGTGACATCGTCGTTTTGGCCGTGCCCTACCCCGCCCTGGCCGACATCCTCAGCAAGCGGGCCAACCAACTGTCCGGCAAGGTCGTCGTCGACATCACCAACCCGCTGAATTTTGAGACTTTCGATTCCCTGACCGTGGCGCCGAACAGCTCTGCGGCAGCAGAAGTAGCCGCCGGACTGCCGGACTCGGCCGTGCTCAAGGCGTTCAACACCACCTTTGCCGCGACGCTGGCCTCGGGGACGGTGGGCGGGCAGACGACCACCGTCCTGATCGCCGGGGACGACGCAGAAGCGAAGACCATGCTGACCGAGGTCGTCACCGCCGCCGGGCTCCGTGCCATCGACGCAGGTGCCCTGTCCCGGGCACGCGAGCTCGAAGCCATGGGATTCCTGCAGATCACCCTGGCCGCCGCTGAAAAGGTTGCCTGGTCCGGCGGCTTCGCCGTCGTCCCCTGACCTTTTGATCCATCGGTCCGGACGGCCCGCACACCGGCCACCGGCACCGGCCGGGCTCCACCTGCGTCCCGCACCGCCTAACACTTGGGAAGATTGCCTCCCGTTAGGCTTGGCACATGGATCTGGAGAGCGCGGCGAGGAAGCTGTATGCGCTGTTGCCAGGCGAATTCACGGCGGCACGCAACGCCGAGGCGAAGGAGGCAGCGCTGGGCGGCCAGAAGGAACTCGCCCAGCAAATCAAAGCCCTCTCCAAACCGACCGCTGCGGCGTGGCTGGTCAACATGTTGAGCCTGCACCGAAGCGGGGAGATCGCGGGGGTCGTGGAGCTCGGCCAGGCCATGAGCGAGGCGCAGAAGCAACTTGACCCCCGGCAGTTGCGCCGGCTCAGCGACCAGCGGCGCGAACTGCTGGCGGCGGTGGCGGCGGAGGGCCGGAACCTGGCCACCGAGCTGGGACAACGCGTGAGCGCCGGGGCGGTCGCCGAGGCTGAGCAGACACTGCACGCGGCGATGGCAGATCCCGCGGCGGCGGCAGCAGTGACCAGCGGGCTGCTGACCGACTCGCTGTCAGCAAACGGGATAGATCCGGTCGACTTGGCCGGCAAGGTAGCCCTGCTCAATGCGGGGGCTCCCCCGGATGCCGGTGTTGATGCCCAACCGCTTCGGCCGAAGCGGTCGCAGCGGGACGAGCTCGCCGAGCGCCGGGCTGCCAGAGCCGACCGGGCGGCCCGGCAGGAGGCCGAAGAGGCGGACC
>NZ_JBNHHB010000161.1:0-11552 GCF_059091905.1 Arthrobacter sp. Dra40 | reverse complement strand
AAGTACGGGATCTCCGGGGCGCAGCCGGCCGAGGCGTTCGCGCAGGCCATCCGGCAGGCGTGGAACGAGCGCAACCCGCTGACTGTGCTGCCGCAGCCGGCGTCGGCCGACGGCGCGGTGTGCGGCCCGGACGGCTGCAACTAACCTGACCGACCGGAACCGGCAGGCCGCTTCTCAGCGCGGCCTGCCGGTTTTCTTTGTCCAGAGCGGGCGGCTGCCACCGGTTCAGGCCCGGCCGGCGCCGGGCGGACCGTCCAGCACGGTGGGGACGTACTCGAGCAACTGCAGCCGGCCGTCGAAAGTCCTGCTCTCCACCATCTCCAGCGCGACGTCGGGGTAGCCGTCGTAGATCCGTTCCCGTCCGGTGGCGCCGGTGATGACCGGGAAGACGACCAGCCGGAACCGATCCACCAGGCCCGCGGTCAGCAGCGACCGGCACAGGCTGAGGCTGCCCAGGGTGCTCAAAGGCCCGGTCCCGCTCCGCTTCATCTTCGACACCGCCTCGACGGCGTCCCCGGCGACCAGTTCGGAGTTCGGCCAGTCGAGCGGCGCCTGCAGCGTGGAGGAAAAGACGACCTTGGGCACGGCCGCCAAACCGGTCAGGCTGGCCCTCTCATCTTCGGAGAACTCCGAACCCCCGGCCGCAGCCTCTTCCGACATGCCGGACATCAACCGGTAGGTGTTCGCCCCCAGGAGGAGGGTGTAGCCCTTCTCCGCCTCCTGCCCGAGCCAGGCCAGATACTCCGGCGCTTGCAAACCCCACCAGCCGGGCCAGCCCTCGGCGGAAGCGTACCCGTCGAGCGAGATGATCAAATCGACCATCAGGTCCGCCGGCGGCGTCTGTGCAGTTGTCTCGGCCATCGCGTTCTCCTCGGGTTGATCGATGGTGGCGGCTGGGGCTGGGCTCGGGCGCGCCATTCGGCACTACGGGACCGCCACCGCGCTCGGGTCGAGGCGCGCCGTCGACGCCGTGCCGACATGCTATGCCCGGAGCATCGGGGTGGTGAAGGGGACTCCGCGGGCGGGTGCGGCTCGGGGGCGGCTCGACGTTCGCCGGCTCCGCCGGGCGCGCGCTCACGCCGGGCGGGGCGCAGGCATCCGCTAAGCTGAGAACGCTTGGCACCTCGTCGTTGAGGACTTTTGCCACGGACCCTTCTTGATCGCCTGACGGCGCACTGCTGCCCCGCGATGGTCCGCTTCCCCTGTGGCGCCCGCTGTCCCCCGAGTGACGGCGGCGGAGCACCCTGCTGCACAAACGCGGTTCCTTCCGCGCGTTCAGGTGCAGGTACGGCCGACCGACGTTCCGGCCCTGATTTTTTGGAGAGGACTGATAGCGGGATGGACCAGCAACCGGCGAAGCTCTGGACCAGGAACTTTATTCTGGCGATCGTCGTCAACCTGTTCATTTCCCTGGTCTTCTACATGCTGATGACCACCATGGCGCTCTACGCCGTGGCCCGGTTCCAGGCCTCCGACACCGCTGCCGGATTCGCGTCCAGCGCGTTCGTGCTCGGTTCGGTCATCGCACGCATCTTCGCCGGCCGCCTGCTGGACGTCGTCGGCCGCCGGAAGATGATCTCGGTGACCATGGGGGTCTTCGTGGCCGCCTCGCTCCTCTACATTCCCACCGGTTCACTGGGCTGGCTGCTGGTGCTCCGGACGGTGCACGGCATGGCCTTCGGTGCGGGCACTACCGCGGTGGCGGCTTCCGCCCAGACCCTGATCCCCCACACCCGGCGCGGCGAAGGAACCGGGTACTTCGGCCTGTCCACCACGCTTTCCACGGCGGCGGGCCCCTTTGTGGGCGTGCTGCTGGCGGGGCTGGGCAATTACGACGCCATGTTCTACTTCTGCGCTGCAGCCTCCGTGGCGGCCCTGGTCGTGGCCCTGTTCCTGCGGGTTCCGGAGGCGCCGGCGGCGAAGCGGTCCGGCAGGTTCCGGATGAGCTTGAGTGATATTTTTGAGACGGCGGCTCTGCCGATCTCCTGCATCATCCTGCTGGCCGGAGCCTCCTACTCCGGCATCCTGACCTTTTTGACCTCCTACGCCGAATCCAGCGGCTCCACCGGCGCTGCAAGCATCTTCTTCCTGGTCTACGCCGGCGCCGTGCTGGTCTCGCGGCTGTTTGCCGGCCGGATCCAGGACCGCCGCGGCGACAACAGCGTCATGTACCCCACGCTGATTTCCTTCGTGCTGGGCCTGCTGCTGTTGATCCCGGAGCCGACCGCCCTGACCATCACGGGCTCGGCCATCCTCTGCGGCATCGGCTTCGGCACGGTGATGTCCGGGGCACAGGCCATTGCGGTCAAAGTGTCACCGGCCATGCGCATCGGCACCGCGACGTCCACTTTCTTCCTCATGCTCGACGTCGGTTCCGGCATCAGTCCCATTGTCCTGGGCATGCTGATTCCGGTGCTCGGCTACCCGGGCATGTACGCCATGCTGGCCGGGGTGATGGCGCTGGCCACGCTGCTGTACTTCGTCGCGCACGGCCGCCGGAGGGGCGGCGCTCCCGCCGTCGGCGCGTAGCAGCCATCGAAGCCGGTGGGTGGGCCACCCCTGCCAGGCACCGCCGTCGTGCTGTGGAGCGTTATTTCTGTGGAGCGTTATTTCTGCGCGGCGGAATCGCTGGGCGTGGGTGAGAGCCTCGGGCAGCTGAGCGTGCCCGGCGTCTGGTCCACCAGCTTGGCCGGCACCAGTTCCTTATAGCCGGTGCCCACCACCACGTCCACGCTCGCGTCGTCGCGGTTATCGGCCACGTACTCGGTGTCCGGGATGTTCCGCTGCAGGTTGAAGGCGTTGGCTTCGCCGGCCTTGCCGGAAACGACGACGGCGCTCATCCCGTGAAAGCTCAAGGTTTTGTTGCCGACGGCGCCGATGTCGTACCCGCGGTCGGCCAGCGCGGAAGCTACCTTGCTGCCCAGCCCCTCCAGTTGGGTGCCGTTGTAGACGTTGACCCGGAACGATCCGTTATCCGGGTAGTCATAGGTGCCGGCGGGGCAGGTGACCGGTTCCGCCGGCGCCGGCGGACCCCAGCCGGGGACCTTCAGGTCGCCGCGTGCAACGGCCAGGGCCGTGAGCACCGCGGCGATCAACAAACCGACCAGCAGGACCAACACCACTCCGTGCAGGATCCGCCGATGGTAAATGTGCGGCTTCTCCACATTGCCGTCGTCTTCGAAAACCTGGTCCAAGTCGTCTTCGGTAATGACGCGGCTGCCCTGCCAGCGCGGTGGCTGCGCGGGCTTGCGTTGGGGTGGCGGTGGAATGCCGGGTTCAGTCATCGACCACCAGCACCCGGGCATGCAGCACGGCCCGCTGGTGAAGCGCCGTGCGGACCGCGCGGTGCAGCCCGTCTTCCAGATAAAGGTTTCCCTGCCACTGCACCACGTGCGGGAACAGGTCGCCGAAGAACGTGGAGTCCTCGGCCAGCAGGGCGTCCAGGTTCAGGGTGGACTTGGTGGTGATCAGCTCGTCCAGGCGCACTTGGCGCGGCGGCACCTCGGCCCAGTCTTTGGGGCTGACGTGGCCATGCTCGGGATAGGGACGGTTATCGCCCACGGATTTGAAGATCACCAACCCAGCCTAAGGAAGTCCGCGCGTGAAGGAAACGCATCCGGCAGCGTGCCGCAGACCGTAGCCAAAAGGTTACTGTTCCGGGCCGGTGGAGGGGTGCGATGTGGGCGCCGAGCCGGCCGCGAGTAAGAGTTTGGCTTCGATACCTCGCTCGTGGGGCCCGCGGCGGGCCCCCTCTGTGGCCCGTGCAAAGTCCCTCACATTGCCGTGATCGGCACTTCGCGGACGCCCCGGATCTCGCCGGTGATCCAGTCCTCCCACTCGACCCGCAGCCGGTACTCCCCTCGTTCCGGCGGATGCAGCATCACGTCGTACCGCTCGGCGGCGCCGAACGCCAGCACGCTGGTCATGAGCGGATATCCGGCCTCCCGGCAGGTGGGAGAAGGCGCACCCGGTACGGAGGTGTCGCGGTACGGCCGGCCGTCGTGGGCGATCAGTTCGGCCATCCGCACCGGTTCGCCGTCCACCGTCGTGAAGTGCATGCGGTTGGGCAGGTAGTTGGCGTTCAGGATGCGCAGCAGCGTTGGCTTCTTCGGGCCCCCGGCGACGTTGGCCCGCAGCGCCGACAGGCTCCAGACACGGTTGTCGCCGGACCGGCGGCGGACGATTTCGCCGCCCATCAGGTAGAAGTGCTTGGGCTCGAACCGGTTCAGCCCCACGTCCTCTCCGGACAGCCCGGCGGCGTGGTGCATCTGGTGCCACCGGGGATCCAGCGAGTACGGGATCAGGATGGATTCGGTGTCGATGTCATACTCCGGCCCGTCCACGAACGCACGCCGTGCCCCCGGAGCCACCGGATAGTCCGGATGGACCACCGGATCCACGATCACCGGGCCGAACATCCCCATCTGCGCATGCAGCACCGTGTTGACGTGGCAGTGGTAAAAGTAGGTCCCGGCGGCACCGAAGTTGGGGTCCCCGGGCCGGCCGGGTTCCGGCGCCCACTGGTACGTATAGGTACCGCCGATCTCGAACGACGTGTGGCCGACGCCGTCGTTGCGCGGGTCGGGTTCCAGCCCGTGCCAGTGGATGGTGTGCGGCCCCATCGACGGATGCACGGTGGCGTGGAAGACCTGCCCTTCCAGCGGGCGGATCAGCGGCCCGGGGAAACCGCGGCCGGATTCCCGCGAGTCAAAGCTCCACATCTCGAACTGCGCGCCGTCGTCGAACCGCAGGTCCCGGTTGAAAACCCCCAGGAAGATGGACGAGTGCGGCGTTTGCCGGAACTCGGTGACCGGCCGGTCCAGGTCCAGCTGATCGGAGCTGAAATCCACCTGGCTGCGGAAGCGGTGGCGCGGGCGGTCGTCGTCGCCCGGCCGGGGGCTTTGCGTCGGCTGCCGGGTTGGCCCGCCCGTTGGTTCCTGGCTGGGTTCCCCGGAAGGGGACGACGTCGGTGCTCCCGTTGGTTCGGGCGCCGGCTGGTGCGTGGGACCGGCTGTGGGCTCCGCCGTGGGTGAGACCGTCGGCCTTGATGTCGGTGCCGGCGTCGGTCGTTGCGTCGGGGCCGGCGTCGGTCGCTGCGGCGGCGCCGGGGTGGGCTTGCCGCGGTCCTTCTCGCGGCGTTTTCGGTCGTCGTCGTCCTTCTTCTTGCGGGCCTCCGCCTCCTTCTTCTTCTGGGCTTCCTCCGTGCGCTTGCGGGCCTCCGCTTCTTTTCTCTTGCGCTCTGCCGACTCCCGCTGCTGCCGATCGGCCTCCCGCTTGCGCGCCTGCTCGGCCTCGCGCTCGGTCTCCTTCGTGGTCTTCTTCCCGCCGGTGTCCCGCCGCAGCGGCACCGTCACGTTGCTCATGCTCCCTCCCGGGGAATTGGTGCCTTCAGGTTCCAGTGCGCCACGAGTCCGCCCGGATACATACCGCCGGCGGCAGTCTGCGAGGGCTCCGCGTGGCAGTGCATCGGGTACTCCCAGTCAGTGGTCCGGGCGTACCAGACCGCGTCCAGGGCATCCGGGGGCCGCTTCACCGGAATGATGCAGTCCTTGCGGTCCATCGGCGGCAGCTCCACCACGTCCTCCCACTGCTGCAGCACCACGTGGCCCTGCTGGTCCACGTACCCTTCGTTCCGCGGCCAGTGATAGTTGTTCCGCCGCACCGTCCACAGGTGGTTCCCGTGGAAGTGGATCTGGTGGTTGACGATCCCGGGGTTGATCAGCCGCACCAGCTGCCCGCCGCGGAGGGTGCCCGCGGTGCTGCCTTCGCCGAATTGCCGCACGTCCAGCTGCCGTGGATAGCCGGAGACGAGGGTTTCTTCATCGCTGGCCAGATTCAGGGCGTCGTTGCGCGTCATCGCCAGGGACTCGTAGCCGCTGCGCCCGTTGAGTGTGAAGTACCGCGGTACGGCCTTGGTTTTCCGCGGATCAACGCTCCCGCCGGCGGCCTCGATCGCGGCCCAGTTCGACTCCACCGCGTGGCAGATCCAGACCCACTGCCGCTCGAAGGTGGCGCGGCCGGGCGTGATGTCCCACTGGTGCCCGGAATCCATCACCACCAGAGCGCCGAAGAGCCCGAGCGTCCGCTCCACCGGCGCGTTGGTCGGATCGGTATAGATGTACGAGCCGGCCGGCGGGCAGGGCAGCTCCAGCAGTGCACTCCCGCCCGGCGCAATCGGACCGGTCCGGGCGTCCGCGTGGTCTGGTCCGACGTCGTGCAGCACAAACTCATGGACCTTTGCCAGCCGATTGTGCACCCGGAAGCGCAGCGTCGAGCCGACCTCGGCGATGATGGTGCGCGAAGGGAAGTAGCTGGCCCAGTGGTTGCGGCGGATGAAGTACTGTCCGGGGTTGGCCGGGTCCGGGCCGTACGGCTGCGGGGTGCCGCGCGGCGGCAGCGCCGCCCCCAGCGGATAGCTCCGCGACTCCATCAACCGGCCGTCGGCGGTGAACACCTTGGGCGCCATGGCCAAGCTGGGCGAAGCGTCCCGCAGGCCGGTGGGCCGGTCGCCGAAACCGCGGTGGTAGACCAGCGAGTCGTCCACCATCTTCAGGTAGCCCTCGTTGATGTACACGTCCAGCACGCCGGGGACGGGCACGACGGCGGAGCGGGTGGTGCCAGTGGCAACGCCGGCGTGGGCGCCGCTGGCCTGGGGCGCACCGGCCATCCGGGCCGGGGAAGCGGCTGGTTGCGAGGGGCTCCCCAGCCCCGCCGTCGATGCCGGCGCGGCCGACGCCGCCGACGCTGCCCGCCCCGCCGACGCTGCCGGCGCCCCGGCGCGGCCAAGCCCGGCGAGGGTCAGCGCGCCGAGTCCGGCTGCTGCCCCGTACTTCAGAAAATCCCAGCGCCCGACGCTGGACGTCTCCGGCGTTTCCTTGCGGACGCTGGACTCCGCGCCGGCTGCTTCGGTCTGATCCGGGGCGCCGCGGTCCGGCTCCGGCACGTGCTCAGTCATGATGGCCACCCTCGTTCAGCCAGCCGGGCCTGAGAGCCACCCGCGGCAGTTCAAGCTGCAACGGTGCCGCGTGCAGCCACGGATCGGTGAACTCAGCGGAAAAGCTCTGGGCGTCCGCGGGCACCAGGAAACTGATCCAGAAGCGTTCGGCACTCCAAGGCACCAGCGCCACGGCGTCCCCCGAGTCCCGGTTGGTGACCGTCGGACCGTCTTCGGTCACTCTCAGCCGCAGCTGACCCGGCGCGAACAGCACCTCGCCCTCGGTGGCATTCCGCACTTCGAGCTCCAGCAGCAGGTGGTCGCCCCAGGTCATGTTCGCCGGTTGCGGCGCCGTCGCCACGCTTGGGCCGTGGCCAGCGTGCCCGGCTCCCCCGTGGGCGGGGCCGGCACCCGATACAGCGCCGGCAGCTGCCGACCCCGCCGCAGCGGAGGATTCCGTGCCTGTGGCGGGAACACCGCCGTCGTACGCCAACCGATGCTGGCGCTCCGCGGATACCAGCCGCACGCTCCCAAAGGACGTTGGCACGCTTCCCGGGCTGAGCCCGCCCGCCCGCTGGTGGCTGGCCGTGAGCAAACCTGCGCCGCCCGCCGCGCCCGCGACGCCGGCGCCAACCAGAACTCCAAAAACACGGCGCGACAGACCGAATGGCAGGCTCGCGCTGCCCTCCCGCCCCGGCACGACCGCGCTATCCCCATAGTGCGTCGTCATTGCTTTACCGCTTCCAATCCCCCATACCTCTAGCACTCATCCTGGCCGCGCGGGCTTGGGAAAAGCTGGTGGGGTGCAAACCGTCAGGCCGCCCGGTCATACTGGGATCATGAGCCTCACAGCCGGGTCCCCTTCCCGCCCCGACCAGCCGCCCATCGGCCTGCTGCTGGACGTAGACGGCCCGGTTTCCTCACCGGTGACCCGCACGGTGCCGCCGGAAATCATCCACTCGCTGCTGGTGATGGCGAAACGGGGCTGGCCGATCGTGTTCAACACCGGGCGCTCGGACCACTTCATCCGCGAGCAGGTGATGGAGCCCATGCTGGCTGCCGGGATGCCGCCCGGGGTCCGCTGCTATGCGGTCTGCGAAAAGGGCGCCGTCTGGTTTAGTTTCACCGCGGACGGCCCCGGCACCATCCACGTGGACCACGCCTTGGCACCGCCGCAGGAGTTCGCCGCCGAGGTGCGCAAGCTGGTCAGCTCCGGCTACGCCAGCCAGATGTTCTTCGACGAAACCAAGCGTGCCATGGTCTCCGTGGAGCAGGTGGTGGGGACGGAAAACCGGGAGTACCGCCAGGTGCAGGAAAAGTTCGACGCCGAGGTGCTGGCTCTGATGAACAGGTTCGGCATGGGTGCCAGTCGGCTGGACCAGCACCTGCCGGACAGCGACGACCAGATCGACTACCGGGTGGACCCCAATATCATCGCCACCGACATCGAATCGGTGCAGCTGGGCAAGGACCTGGGTGCGCAGCGGGCGCTCGAAATGCTGGCCGCGGACGGCGTGGTCCCGCACGCGTGGCGGACCATGGGCGACTCGCGCACTGATTATGCGATGTCCGATCTGCTCCACCATGCGGGACACGCGGTGCTGCACGTGGACGTGCGGCCGGCGGATGGGGTGCCGGAGAAGCCGTACCCGGTGCTGACCGCGGCGCACCTGGGCTTTCCGCACGCCGTGCACGAGGAAGCCGGCGCGGCGTTCCTGCGGACCTGGGCAGCGATCGCCCAGACGCTCTAGGGGCTTCGCCGGCCGGCCGCGTGCCGCCGTCGGACCAGCCGCGTGCCGCAGTCATGCCGCCGTCATGCCGTCGTCGGACCGTCCGCGAGCCGCCGTCGGGCCGCCGTCGTGCCGTAACACGGCGCAACACGGGGCGCATTCCACGCCGGATTCCGTATACGTCAAGCGAATCTCTGCCGCCGCCGCAATTCGTAACGTGCGTCATAATTGACACCGGACCCGGTGCTAGTCTGCCAACCATGAACGCACTTCAGGGGAGCATTCCAGTACTCGACATGAGCACCGCCCGCCTTGCGGACGGCAGCTTCAACCCGGACTTCATCGACCAGCTGCGCGACGCCGCGCACCGCGTCGGCTTCTTCCAGATCACCGGCTATGGCGCCGCCGACGGGCAGGTGGCAGAGCTCTTCGACGCCATCAAGCGCTTCTTTGAGCTGCCGCTGGAGGAACGGCTCAAGCTGGACAACCGGAACTCCCCGCACTTCCGCGGTTACACCCGGATGGGCACCGAGCGGACCCAGGGACGGGCCGACGCCCGCGAGCAACTGGACTACTCGCCCGAAAGCGAGCCGGTGGCCGACTACCCCGAGGACCAGAAGTACTGGCTGCTGCGCGGCCCCAACCAGTGGCCCGACGCCGTGCAGCCCGACCTTCGCGAGAAGGCCATGGCCTGGGCCGAGCTGATGTCCACGGTGGGCCACGACCTGCTCGCGGCCATCGGCGTCGGACTGGGCCTGCCGGAGGACTACTTTGACGAGCCGTTCGCCGACACGCCGCACTGGATGGGCAAGCTGGTGCACTATGTGGGCGGCGTCGTCGAGGAAGCAGGAGACCAGGGCGTGGGTGTGCACGCCGACTACGGCTTCGTGACCCTGCTGCTGCAGGACATGGTCGGTGGGCTGGAGGTTCGGCCGCCGGAATCCGACGAGTGGCTGCCGGTCGAACCGATCGAGGGCGCCCTGGTGGTCAACCTCGGCGAAATGCTCGAGGTCGCTACCGACGGCTACATCACCGCCACCATTCACCGCGTGCAGGCTCCGCCGCCCGGCGTGGACCGCTACTCGGTGCCGTTCTTCTGGTCGCCGCGCCTGGATGCCGTGATCGACCCGGTCCCGCTGCCGGACGACCTCAAGGCCGAGTCCCGCGGACGCACCGACGACCCGACCAACCCGATGCTCTCCAGCTTCGGCGCCAACATGCTCAAGGGCCGGCTGCGCGCCCACCCCGACGTGACCGAAAAGTTCTACCCGGAGCTGCTGGTCAAGAAGTAAGCCCCCAGCCTCTCCGGGCCTCCGGGCTGGCTCCGACAAAGTTGGGTGCGACATCCGTTCGCACCCAACTTTTCTTTGCTCCGGGCTCTGCTTGCCCCCGGTGCGCTGCCGCCCCTGCCCGCCCCCGGTGCGCTGCCGCCCCCGGTACGCTGCCGCCCCTGCCCGCCCCCGGTGCGTTCCCGCCCCCCGCCCGCCCCCGGTGCGCTCCCGCCCTTGCTCGCCCATAATGACTGTGTGGGCAACATCCTGATCCGCTGGCGCGATGAACTGCGGGGCACGTTTTCCGGTCAAAGCGACACGGTCCCGCAGTGGGAACTGGACTTGGAGAACGGCGACGACGCCGGCTACTTCGCGCCCGATTCGGCGGTCTGGGCGGTCCATGGCTCCATGCCGACGCTGGTTGCGGGCATCCGTTCCCTGCTCACCCAGACGCTGCACCCTGGAGCCCTGGCCGGCGTCCACGACTTCTCTGCCTACCGCCAGGATCCGCTGGGCCGGCTGGCCAACACCATCCGGTGGATCTTCACCGTCACTTACGGCGACACCGCAGCGGCGCGCTCTGCCTGCGACCTGGTGCTGCGCCTGCATGAACGCGTCCGCGGAACCTACACCGACTCCGCCGGCGCGCAGCAACCGTACTTTGCCAACGATCCCCATCTGCTGCGCTGGGTGCACCTGACCTTCACAGACGCCTTCGTCACCGCCCACCTCGCCTACGGCCGAAAGCTGCCGGGGGGTCCGGACCGCTACGTGGCCGAGTGGGCAAAAGCCGGCGAACTTATGCACGTGTCGGATCCGCCCCGGACCAACGCGGAACTGCGCAGCCAGTTGGCCGACTTTGGGCCGGAGCTCGCAGCCTCGCCCGCAATGGCGGAGACGGTCGAATTCGTTCGCCGGCCGCCGCTGCCCCGCTCCCAACGACTGGGCTACCGCGTTCTCTTCGCTGCCGCCGTCGAAACCCTGCCCGAGGACTATCGCCGTCTGCTGGGGCTGCCGCCGAGCACTCCGCTGCCGCTGCGGATCCTGATCAAGCCGGCAACCAAGGTCGTCCTGGGCATCGTCCGACTGGGCCTGAGCAAGACCGGCCCCAGCGAGTCCGCCGCGCGCCGCCGCCTTGCCCGGCTCCGGCAGCGGACCTGATGCCGGCGAGGGCGGCTGCCCGGTGTGCTCGTGCTGCAACTTCCCATGTATGAGCGGCCGCTGAAAACAAACCCGCAGGTCAGGGGCTTTTCGTTCTCTGAAACGTGGGCAGTTGTGGCTATACCTGGGAAGTTACGGAGGGAAGGGCGGCCGCGACGGCGTGGGGCAGCTTCGCCGGCCCGGCCGCGTCCCGGGCCGGGACGGCCCCAGGTTTAGGCGCCCCGGTCTCGGCTTCCCGATCCCGGCTGTCCCGGCTGTCCCGGCTGTCCCGGCTGTCCCGCCTTTTGGGCACCGCGCTGTCCAAGTTTTGGAAGCTGCTCCTATAAACCTGCAGGTCAGAGCGTCTTTCCCCGCCAAAACCTGGACAGTTGTTGCTGAACATGGACAGTTCTGGTGGGCGGGCGGGGGCCGTGGCGCCGGGGCGCGGGAGTCTGGGCGGCCGCGCGGGGTCCGGCC
>NZ_JBNHHB010000160.1:0-11691 GCF_059091905.1 Arthrobacter sp. Dra40 | reverse complement strand
TCTCTCCATCGCTTCTGGCGGTAGCACCTTTCCGGTGGGCCGGATGGTTGCTGCGGTGTCAAAGAGCCAGATCTCTCAACCGCTCGGGATGGTCCCGATCATTCTCGCAACGTTCCGCCCGGGCGCCAAGAATGTTGAGCCGCGTTGCGTCCTGCTCAAAAGTCTCCAGCACGACGGCGGTGCCCGGTTGGGTGCCCAACGGCGGCCTTGATGCTGGTCCCGTTCGTCTGTCCCCGGCGGTGGTGCGGCATCGGCCACACCTAGGCGCTGTGCCGGACAGACCGGCGGCAGGCGGGACGGCAGCGCTTCCTGTTTCCGCCCGCCGGTAGGACCTCCCCGGACAGACCGGGGGTCGCCGGGCTCGGCATGACCTTCAAGTGCCCGCTGACCGGCCCGGCTACCAAGAATGCCCTGATGGAGAAGCGCCGCGGCAGCGTGCGTCGGTGGATCCAGAGCGACCGTGCAGCCTGGTTTCCCGTAGATTGGATTTATGGCTGAGCTCTCGGCGTTGCAGCGCCTCGCACAGAAACACGGCGTCGGCACTACCTTCCGCGGGTGGGACGGCGGCGAGAAGGAAGTCGGACCGGCAACACTGGTTGCTGTCCTCACCGCGCTGAACGTCCCCTGCGCAACCGACGACGATGTCACCGCATCCCTGCGCGCCGCCGAACTCGCGCCGTCGCAGCGCACGCTGCCCCCCGCCGTCGTCCTCCGCCAAGGCACCCCCACGGAGATTCCGGTCAATGTTGGCGCCGGTGTCCGGCCGGGGGCCAGCATCCTCTTGGAGGACGGAACCCGGCGCGACGTCGAGGTGGTGCCCGGCAGTCCGGACGTGGACGGTGACCCGGGCGGTCGTTTCACGGCGGTCGTCCCGGCCGACCTCCCGCTCGGCTGGCACACGCTGGAGGTAACCGGGGCCGGAACCGTGTCCGAGGCCGGAGCCGGCCGGGGGACGACGACCGGCAGCCTGGCACAGTGCGCGCTGGTGGTCACCCCGCGGCGGCTCACCACCGCTGACCGGCTTCCCCGGACCTGGGGCTTGATGGCACAGCTGTACTCGGTGCGCTCGCGGTCGTCCTGGGGCATCGGTGATCTCGACGACCTCGCCGTCCTGGCCGAAACGGCTGCTGCCAAGGGTGCCGGCTTCGTCCTGATCAATCCGCTGCACGCGGCGCAGCCCATCCCGCCGGTGGAGCCCTCGCCCTACCTGCCCGCCACGCGCCGGTTCGTCAATCCGCTGTACCTGCGGATTGAGGACGTGCCCGAAGCCCGGGACATCCCGCTGGCCAACAACTTCCACGAGGCGAATGTGGACGCCGGCATCTTGGACCGTGATCCCGTTTATGCGGCCAAGCTGCAGGCGCTGGAAGCGGTCTTCGCGGTGCCACGATCGGCCGAACGGCAGCAGCGGTTCGAGGATTTCCGCAGCCAGGAGGGCGAGGGGTTGGAGCGCTTTGCCCTGTGGTGCGCGCTCGCCGAAACACTTCCGGCCGGCGCTCCCGAATGGTCCGACCCTGCGTTCATCGAGTCGCAGCGCAGCGCGCTGAAGGACCGCATCGAGTTCCATCAGTGGCTGCAATGGCTGTGCGACGAACAACTGGAGACCGCTCAGCGCCGCGCCCTCGACGCGGGAATGAACATCGGGGTAGTGCATGACCTCGCGGTCGGCGTCCATCCGACCGGCGCCGATGCCTGGGCGTTGCAGGACGTGCTGGCCACCGGAATCTCGGTCGGAGCGCCGCCGGACATGTTCAACCAGCAGGGCCAGAACTGGTCCCAGCCGCCGTGGCATCCCCGCCGCCTGGCGGAATCCGGCTATGCCGCCTACCGGGACATGCTGCGGACCATCCTGCGGCACGCCGGCGGAATCCGGGTGGACCATATCCTCGGCCTGTTCCGGTTGTGGTGGATCCCCGTCGGCAGCCCTCCTGGCGAAGGCGCCTATGTGTATTACGACCACGAGGCTTTGATCGGCATCCTCGCCCTGGAAGCGGAACGCGCCGGCGTCGTCGTGATCGGTGAGGACCTCGGGGTCTTCGAGCCGGGGGTGCAGGACTACCTGGCCGAGCGCGGCATCCTGGGCACCTCCATCCTGTGGTTCGAGTACGACGGCGCCAACCCCCGCCCGCCGGAGAGCTACCGCCGCTCCTGCCTCACGAGCGTCACCACGCACGACCTGCCGCCCACTGCCGGTTACCTTGCCGGCGAGCACGTGGACCTGCGCGAATCGCTGGGCCTGCTGAACCGTCCGGTGGAGGAGGAGCGGACTTTGGACCAGGCAGCCCAGGAATCCGTGCTCTCGCTGGTGCGCTCGCGGGTTCCGGCTGCGCCCCAGCACGACGACGACGTCGCCACCGCGGAACAACGCACCGTGGAGGCACTGCACGCGTTCATCACCCAGACCCCGTCGGTGCTGCTGGGGATTGCGCTCACCGACGCCGTCGGGGAGCGGCGAACCCAGAACCAACCGGGCACCGCTGACGAATACCCGAACTGGCGGATCCCGCTGGCAGGGCCGGACGGGGAAGCCATCCTGCTCGACGACCTGCCGGGCAACGAACGGTTCGAATCGCTGGTGCGCGCGCTGCGGGAGGACTAGGCAGGCCGGACCGGGAAGCTTTTGGCGCGCCTGCCGGGGCTGGATCTGCGGGTCGGTTCCTTCTGCAGCGAGGCCGCGTCGCCCCAGCATCGTCTCCTCGACCCAGAGCCAGCGTGCGCAGGAATTGCTTTGCTGGCCGTCCGGTATCCACAATCCTGGACCCGGCAGTGGTGGCCGCCGAACGGTGCGGTCATCCTCGAGTACATGCAGACTCCCGAAACGATCGCCGGCTGGGTGGCGAAAAGAGGAGGAACAGCCTTCGTCAAGGATCTGCGCAGGGCCGGCATCGGACCGGATGCGCTCAAAGTGGCCATCTCGTCAGGTGCCGTGATGTCCCTTCGACGGGGGCTCGTGGGCACCGCCAATGCGGATGCGAACCTCCGCATCGCAATGACGGCCGGTGGGCTCATCACATGCGTCTCGGCCGCCAGGGAGCTTGGACTTTGGACGGTGAAAGACCCGCCCCAATTGCATCTCTTGACCGACCATGGCAGACAACCCGAGACCGTGGTCAAGCACCGGGGCAGCCTTGCAGTCGAGGGCAGGTGGGGTTACGTAGGGATCCTGGATTGTGTGCTGCACGCAATCCGCTGCCGTCCGCGCTTGGAAGCGCTGGTCGTAGCCGAGTCGGCGGTTCGTCTCGGACGGGTTTCCAAGGCAGAGCTGGTGGATCGACTGCCGGGAACCCGAAACAGCTTGCGGCGGCAGCTGGTGCAGAGCATAGGCCATGACGCCGACTCGCCGTTGGAGGTTATTGCCCGCGACCTTTTCCGCGCTGCCGGTTTGCACGTGGAAACACAGGTGCGGATCCGGGGACTCGGGCGGGTGGATATGGTGGTGGAAGGCCGCCTCATCATTGAGCTAGACGGATTCGACTTCCACTGGGATCGCGCAACCTTCCTCAAAGACCGGAGGCGGAACAATGCGGGCATGCTCAGCGGGCTGCCCACCCTCAGATACGTTTACGAGGACCTGGTCTTCACGCCGGAACGCGTTGTCGCTGAGGTCCTGACCATGCTGCGGAGGTCGGCCTGATGGACCTGCATGGTTCACTCCCACGTATAGGACTAACTTCCCATGTTTCGAAAGGGTCGCATTGCCCTGACTAGGAGAAACGCCGTGAGCCTCCGCTAAGACGTGGGAGCGAACGGATGGGGCCGGCAAGCCTCTCACCGCGCCCAGCAGATGGCCTGGATCTCGGCGATGCACGGCTCGTTCTGCAAACTGGTCGTGTCACCCAGCGCCGTCCCCTCAAAGAGTTGGGTCAGCAGCCGCCGCATGATTTTGCCACTGCGGGTTTTGGGCACGTCCGGCACAAAAACCACGTCGCGCGGCTTGGCCACCGGCCCGATCTGCGTGGCCACGTGGTCCCGGAGGGCCTTCACCGCTTCGGCCTGGGCTGCGGCGATGGCCTGCTCCCCGGCAGCGGCGGCCCCCGGCGCCCCGGCCCCCGAAGCCCCGGGCCCGGCAACCCGCGTTCCAATCAGCGACTTGTCGCGCGGCACCACGAACGCGGTGGCGGCGTGCCCGGTCTTTGCGTCGTATGTCGGGCAGACGCCGGCCTCCACCACGGCCGGGTGCGAGACCAGTGCGGACTCGATCTCGATGGTGGACAGCCGGTGGCCCGAGATGTTGATGACGTCGTCGGTGCGACCCAGGATCCAGGTATCGCCGTCGTCGTCGAAGCGGGCGCCGTCGCCGGCCAAGAACCAGCCCTGCGCCGCGTACTTCTCCCAGTAGGACGTGAAATAGCGCTCCGGGTTGCCCCACACCGTCCGGGCCATTGACGGGCCGGTCCTGGTGACCACAATGTTGCCCTGCTCCCCGGCCCCCACCCGGGCGCCGTCGTCGTCCACAATGTCCGTGGCCAGCCCCGGCAGGGCGCGGGTGGCGCAGCCGGGCTTGAAGGACGCATCGGTCTGGCGCGGCGAGAGTACGGTGGCGCCGGTTTCGGATTGCCACCACGTGTCCACCATGGGAATGCCCGACGACGGATCCCCGGCAACCAGCGAATCGCGGCCCACCTCGGCGCGCAGCCAGCGCCACGCCTCCGGGTTCACCGCCTCGCCCACGGTGCCGGCCAGCCGGATGGAGCTCAGGTCGTACTCGGCGGGAATGCCGTCCGGGAACCAGCCCATCAGCGACCGGACCAGGGTGGGCGCGGTGTAGTAGCTGGTGACGCCGTAGCGCTGGATGACCTCGAAGTGCCGGCCGGGGTGCGGGGCGTTGGGCACGCCTTCATAGATCACCTGGGTGACGCCGTTGCTCAGCGGCCCGTAGATCTCGTAGGTGTGCGCCGTGACCCAGGCCAGGTCGGCGGTGCACCAGTGTACGTCGTCCGCCCGCGCCTCCGGGTCGGGGTTGCTGAACAGGTACGAATGGCTGAACGACGCCTGCGTCAGGTACCCGCCGGTGGTGTGGACCAGCCCCTTGGGCTGCCCGGTGGTGCCGGAGGTGTACATGATGAACAGCGGCGTCTCGGCGTCGAATGCCTCCGCCTCGTGCACGCGCGGCTGGGTCTCGACGACGTCGTGCCACCACACGTCGCGGCCTTCCACCCAGTTGATGTCCGTGTGCCCGGTGCGGTTGATGACCAGCACATGCTGGATCGCGTTTTCGCCGGACACCGCGGCGTCTGCGTTGACCTTGACCGGAACGGTGGTGCCGCGGCGGTACTGGCCGTCGGTGGTGACCAGCAGCTTGGCGCGGGTGTCCTCCACCCGGAACTTCAGCGCCTCCGCGGAGAAGCCGCCGAACACCAGCGAATGCACCGCCCCGATCCGCGCGCACGCCAAGGTGATGACAATCGTTTCCACCAGCACCGGCAGGTAGATGACCACCCGGTCGCCCTTGCCGATGCCCAGCGCCAGCAGCGCGTTGGCGGCCTGCGAGACCAGTTCCTGCAGCTCGCGGTAGGTCACTGTGCGGCGGTCGCCGGGCTCGCCCTCGAAGTACAGCGCCACCTTGTCGCCCAACCCGGCGGCCACGTGCCGGTCGGCGCAGTTGACCGCGGCGTTGAGCTTACCGCCGTCGAACCAGCGCAGCTCGGGGCCCCGTCGCGCCGCGGTGTCCGCCGGGGTGGCTGAGTGCGCGGTGTGCCACGGCTCGGCCCACTGAAGCCGGGCGGCGGCACGCTCCCAGAACGCAATCCGCTCGGCCTCGGTCTGCGGTTCCGGCCAGGCGGTCACCTGGTCGCGGTAAGGCGCCAGGCCCTCGTCAAGCGCGACGGCGGTGTTCCCGGCGGTTGTCCGGCCGGCGGCGGTTTCGGCTATTTCTATGCCCATCTTTTGACTGCCCATTTCTCCGCAACTCCCAGGAGCGCGTCGGTGATCTTGCCGATGATGGCCAACAGGACGATGGCCAGCAGCAGCCGGTCCGTGCGGCCGTTGTTCTGTGAATCCGTGAGCAGGAAGCCCAGGCCCATGGAGGAGGCGATCAGTTCCGCCGCCACCAGAAACAGCCACGCCTGTGCCAGCGCCAGCCGCAGTCCGGAGAACACGGCGGGCACCACGGCCGGAAGCTGCACGGTGGTCAGCAGCTTCACGCCCTTCAGCCCGAAGGCGCGGCCTGCTTCCACCAGGTTTTTGTCCACGTGGCGCAACGCCAGCGAGACCGTGGTGAAGACCGGGAAGAACGCGCCGATCAGGATCAACGTGACCTTTGAGTCCTCGCCGATCTTCATCCACAGGATCAGCAGCGGCACCCACGCCAGCGACGGCACCGCACGCAGCGCCCCGATGGTGGGGGAGAGCAGCACGTCGGCCACCTTGGACAGGCCGATCAGCGCGCCGAAGACCAGGCCCAGGGCCGCGCCGAGCGCGAAACCGAGCAGCACGCGCTGGGTGGAGATGGCGACGTGCTGGGCGAGCTCACCGCGCTGGACCAGGTCGACCGCGGCCTCGATGACCGCTGCCGGGGCGGGCAGCTGGACGGAGCTGAACAGGCCGGCCGAGGTGCTCCACTGCCAGGCCGCGAGCAGTGCGGCGGGCAGCAGCAGGCCAAGGAGCAAGCGGGCCCAACCGTTGCCCAGCAGCCCGCCCGCAGGCCGCCCGGTGGCGGGGGACTGCTCGCGAGAAGGACCGTCCATTCCGGGCCGGACCGAAACCACGGTTGCGAGCACGCCGGAGGCTTTTAGGCCTTCCTGGCTGGCCGCATAAAAACTGCCGCCGGTGTCGCCCGGGTTGCCGAGGGGCATCAGGATTCCTTGATGGCCGACGGATCGGCCTTCTTCACCAGCGAGTCGTCGAGCAAGGTGGCCAAAGCCTTGTCGATGTCGGCCTGGCTCTTCACGTCACCGGTCTCGACGAACGCCGGTCCGACCTTTTCCAGCACCGCGCGCTGCTTCTCGCCCGGAGCCGGCTCAACGTCCAGGTTGCTGCGCTCGATGATCACCTTGGTGGCGACCTCAAGGTCCAGACCGGCGACGTCGGCGAGGATCTGCGCTGTTTCCTCCGGGTTCTCGGCGGCCCACGCGCGCGCCTTCTCGTAGGCGTTTACCACAGCCTGGGCCACTTCCGGTTCCTCTTCCAGGAAGGATTCTGTGGCGTTAAGGAAGCCGTAGGTGTTGAAGTCCAGATTCCGGTAGAACAGCTCGGCGCCGTCCTGCTCGGCGCCGGCCATGATCGGATCCAGGCCCGACCAGGCGTCGACCGAACCCTGCTTCAATGCGGTCAAGCCGTCCGCGTGCTGCAGGTTCTCCACGGTGACGTCATCAGTCGAGAGGCCGGCTTCTTCCAGGGCCTGGAGCAGGAAGAAGTAGGGATCGGTGCCCTTGGTGGCGGCCACGGACTTGCCCTTGAGGTCCTCGACGGACTTGATGCCGGAGTCCGGCAGTGTCACCAGCGCCGCCCATTCCGGCTGCGAGTAGAGGCTGATGGTCTTGATCGGCGAGCCGTTGGCACGGGCCAGCAGTGCGGCCGAACCGGCGGTGGAGCCGACGTCGACCGCTCCGGAACGCAGTGCCTCGTTGGCCTTGTTGGAACCGGCGGACTGCAGCCAATTCACCTCGACGCCTTCCTCGGCCAAGGTGGCTTCCAGCCAGCCCTTCTCCTTGATGATCAGGCTTAGCGGGTTGTAGGTGGCGAAGTCGATGTTCAGTACCCCGTCGCCGGTGCCCGCGGCGGCGGTCGCTTCGGACCCTTCGCCGGCAACGCAACCGGTCAGGGCCAGCGAGGCGGTGGCAGCGACGGCGGCCGCGCCGAGGATCGAGCGGCGGGAGAAGCGGCGGGCTATAGACACGGTGGTTCCTTCGGATGGTGCGGAATGGGGAGACATTTCGCGACGGGTGGTTTTCGGGCGCGAACGGCCCGGGAATTGCTTGACGTGATGTGTGGAGACGTCGGCCCTAATGGCCGTCGACGCCGAGGCTTTCGAGCAGCGAGCGGCGCATCCGGGCCAGCTCGACCGAGCCGCGGTCCCGCGGGCGGTCACCGGGAACGTCGACGGTGCGCACGATCGTGGCGCCGTCGTCCTGGCGGCCTTCTTCCTTGCCGAGCACGATGATCCGGTCCGCCAGCTGCAGGGCTTCGTCCACGTCGTGGGTCACCAGCAGCACGGTGGTCGGTTCCGCCGCATGGATTTCCAACAACAGGTCCTGCATCTTGATACGGGTCAGTGCGTCCAGCGCGCCGAACGGTTCGTCCAGCAGCAGCACGCCAGGGTTCCGGGCCAGGGCACGGGCCAGCGAGGCACGCTGGGCCATGCCGCCGGAGACTTCGCGCGGACGGTGCTTGGCGAACGTCGCCAAACCCACCAGATCCAGCAGCCGGGCGACCTTGGACTTGCCCTGTTTGGCGCTGGAGGTCTTGGGCAGCCCGATCGCCACGTTGGCCTGCAGGGTGTGCCACGGCAACAGGCGCGGCTCCTGGAACGCCACAGCGCAACGGGAATCGATGCCCTGGACGGCAGTTCCGTCGATCTCCACGCTGCCGGCGCTGGGCGCGTCGAGGCCGGCGGCGGCGCGGAGCAAGGTGGATTTGCCGCAGCCGGACGGGCCCAGGATGGCCAGCACCTCGCCGGGGCGGACCTCGAAGTTCACGTCACGCAGCACGGTGTGGGCGTTGGAACCGGCTCCGAAGGTGCGGTTCAGGCCGCGGAAGGAGACGCCAAGGGCGGAGCTGGTTGTGGGTGCCGTGGGTGCCGCGGACGCGGAAGCCGCGTGGCGGGACGACGACAGTACAGCAGTCATGGGATCACTCCATCGATCCTGGCAGTAGCACCCTACGGATCAAGCCGTGCGTCCGGCTTCCGCCGGCCGTACCCGTGGCTTGTCACCTCGATATCACCGGCAGTCTGGGACGACACGCTGGTGACCAGGGTTGCTGCGGCGTCGTCGATCCAGGTCTCTCGGCCGCTCGGGATGGTCACCCCTTACTTAACGGCACCCGCGGCGCTCCCGGCAAACCGTCCGTAATAATGACCCGTAATCCGCCGCAATAAAGGCGCAATCCGGTCCCCAGTGCGAACCACACTGGCAAGCAACCACGTCCGGCGTTAGCCATGGACGCCGCTAGCGGTGTGATGGCAGGATGACCGCATGAAAATCAGCAGACAGATCATCGTGTTCGACGCCGCGGACCTCGCAGCGGAGAGTACTTTCTGGGCCACCCTCATGGACGGAACCGTCGAGGCGGAAGACGACTGGCACAGCGACAAACGATTCGGAGGGAGGCGCGGTGGCGGCGATACGCGTGGGGAACAATGAGGTTCTGCTGGAGCTGGACCGGTTTGAGAAGATAGCCGGGCTGGTCGGGAACCAGACGTTCCCGCTGTCGGCAGTGACCGCCGTCGAGGTTCTGGTTGACGCCTTTCACGGCGTGCACGGGCTGCGGGCTCCCGGCCTGGCCATCCCGGGCGTCACGCGGATCGGAACCTGGCGCGGCCGCGGCAAGACGCTGGCCGTGGCCCGCCGCGGCACCCCGGCCGTGCAGCTTGACCTGTCCGGACAGAAGTATGCCCGCGTGGTCGTCTCGCTTCCGGACGCCGAGGACGCCGCCGCCCGGATCCGTGCCGCCGCCAACCTGCCCGCCGGCCAGCAGGTCACCGAAGAAGAGGTGCGCTTCTCTTCCGGGACCGTGCAATTGGTGGGAACCTGGGCCAAGCCGGCCGGAATGGTCCGCGGCGCCGCGCTGATCCTGCCCGGCTCCGGTCCCGTTGACCGCAATGCCGATCACAAGCGGATGCCGCTGGGCATCAGCCGTGACCTGGCGCGCGAGCTCGCCGGCCATGGCATCGCCTCGCTGCGTTATGACAAGCGCGGCACCGGCGCGTCGGACGGAACCTTTTGGGCAGCCGGATTCCGCCAAAACACTGACGACGCCGCAGCCGCCCTCCGTTGGATGGCCGCCCAGAAGGCCGCGGGCCTGCCGGTGTTCCTGGTCGGCCACAGCGAAGGCAGCTACCACGCAGCGGCCGTGGCGGCAGATCCCGGCACGCGAGTGGACGGCATCGTGTTGCTGTCAGCCTCGGCACAGACCGGGTTTGAGACAGGCAGATGGCAGACCGCCCAGATCGGTGACGCGCTGCCCGTCTTCCCGCGTTTGCTGCTGAAGCTCTTCCGTCAGGACCTGGTCAAGATGCAGGCGAAGTCGGTGGAAAAAATCCGGACCACCACCAAGGACGTGGTGCGCATGCAGGGCCGCAAGGTGAACGCGCTCTGGCTGCGGGAGTTCCTTGATTTCGACCCCGTTCCGTACCTGGAGCGCTTGCAGATCCCGGTGCTGGCCATCACCGGCGCCAAGGACGTGCAGGTGGACCCGGGCGACCTGGACATCATCGCGGCCACCGTTCCGGGCCCGGTGACCACCCGGAAAATCGAGGACCTCTCACATTTGCTGCGCCGGGACCCGAAGGCTCCGACCCTCTCCGACTACAAGCGCCAGATCCGCGAGCCGGTGGACGCCGAAGTGCTCGAACTGGTGGGCAACTGGGTGGCGGAACACGCGGATGCCGCAACCTCCCCGCTGGCCGGCTAGCCCGGCATCGACTCTTCGGATAGCGCCCTTAGCCCCGCTTTAAGGGCGTTATTTTGCTCCCCGACGGGATTCCCCTGCGCATCACGTGCGGGCCGGGTGCCGGGGCATGGCCGGCGACGATGCCGGCGCGGAACTGACGGTACCGGTGCCGGGAAGCGGCGGGTAGGGTCGAGCCATGGCACACCAGAATGATCCTGAAGTCGTCCGCCGGCTGCTGGAAACCCCAGGCCGCTGGGCCGTGGTGGGGCTCTCCACCAATCCGCACCGGGTGGCGATGCGCATCGCCCGCTACCTGATGGACCAGCTGGACATGGAAGTCGTCCCCGTCAATCTGCAAGGCGACGATGTCCACGGTCTGGCCGGCTACAAGAAGCTCGCGGATATCCCCGGCGAGATCGACGTGGTGGACTGCTTCGTGAACTCCCAAAGGGTCGGCCCGGTGGTGGACCAGGCCATCGAGGTGGGAGCGAAGGCGGTCTGGCTCCAGCTCGGAGTCGTCGATGAAGCCGCGGCGGAACGGGCCAAGGCGGCCGGACTGGACGTCGTGATGGACACCTGCCCGGCCATCGAGGCCCCGCGCTTCGGCCTGTAGCCAGCACCGGGGCTTACCGCCTTGCCCGCCAACTAACCGAAGACGCTCCGCGTTACTTCATCACTCGTACATCGCGATGAAGCGGCCAACGACTCCGCCGGCCCTGAGTTTGTCGATGGCGCCCGGGATGTCGGCGTGCGTGATGTGGTTCATCGGGGGGTTGAGTTCGCCGGTCTTCATGAGTTTGTAGATGCCGGCCAGATCTTCCTTCGTGCCGGACTTTGAGCCCCTGATGGTGAGCTGGTTGATGATGATCGGATAGGTGTTGACGGTCGCTTCCAGCCGTCCCATGCCGACTTGGACCAGGGTGCCGAACTCGCCGAGGGTCTCGATGGCGGCCGAGGTGGTGGTGCCGAAACCGGCGTAGTCGACGATCAGCTCCAGGTTCTTGTCCTTAAACTCCTCTATCGAGTTGGCGACGCCGGCCAGGCCGATCTCGTCGGCCAATTTCTGCGTCTCGGGGTTGACTTCGGCTCCGTAGACCTCGGCGCCGGACAGCGCCGCGGAGCGCGCGCCGATGTAGCCCA
>NZ_JBNHHB010000159.1:0-11869 GCF_059091905.1 Arthrobacter sp. Dra40 | reverse complement strand
AAGACCTCGAGGCCGCCCGGTCGCACGACCCGGCGGCCCGGGGCCGCGTGGAGAATTTCCTGGCCTACTCCGGATTGCATGCCATCTGGATCCACCGTCTGACCCACAAGATGTGGGCAAACCCGTCGCTGAGGCTCCCGGCCCGGTTGCTTTCCCAGGCCGGACGCTTCCTGACCGGCATTGAAATCCACCCGGGCGCGACGATCGGCCGCCGGTTCTTCATCGACCACGGCATGGGCGTGGTGATCGGCGAAACCGCCGAAATCGGCGAAGACGTGATGATCTACCACGGAGTTACCCTCGGCGGCCGCTCGCTGGCCAAGGTCAAGCGGCACCCCACCATCGGCGACCGCGTGGTCATCGGTGCCGGCGCCAAGGTGCTCGGCCCCGTGGTCATCGGGGCGGACAGCGCGGTCGGTGCCAACGCCGTCGTCGTCAAGGACGCTCCGCCGGAATCCATCATCACCGGCATTCCCGCCACCTTCCGCCACCGGGACCCGCAGCGCGAAACAAAGCCTGCCGTGGACCCAGCCGAGTACATCGACCCGGCGATGTGGATCTAACTGCCACTGCTGCCTGACAACACGTTGAACCTGACGAGAGGACAAGCCGTGGGTGAATCGATTCGCATCGGCATAGCCGGATACGGAAACCTTGGCCGCGGCGTGGAGGCCGCGGTAGCGAAGAATTCCGACATGGAACTGGCGGGGATCTTCACCCGCCGCGCTCCGGAGGACCTGAAGACGCTGCGCGCGGAGACAGCCGTTTACTCCGTGGATGACCTCCCCGCCCACGAAGACCGCATCGACGTGCTGATCCTGTGTGGCGGTTCCAAGGAGGACCTCCCGCAGCAGGGACCGGTGTTGGCTGCCCGCTTCAACACGGTGGATAGCTTTGACACCCACGCCCGCATCCCGGAATACTTCGACGCCGTCGACGCCCCGGCGCGTGCCGCCGGCAAGACAGCGCTGATTTCCGCCGGCTGGGATCCCGGAATGTTTTCCATCAACCGGGTCTACGGCGAGGCCCTCCTGCCCGACGGCGACACCTACACCTTTTGGGGCCGGGGCCTGAGCCAGGGGCACTCCGACGCCGTCCGGCGGGTACCCGGCGTTGCAGCCGGCGTGCAGTACACACTGCCGTCCGAAGCCGCCATCAAGCAGGTGCGCGACGGCAGCCGCCCGCAGCTGGAAACGCGGCAGAAGCACACCCGTGAATGCTTCGTGGTGCTGGCCGACGGCGCCGACCCCGCCTCAGTCCGCGAGGCCATCGTGACCATGCCGCACTACTTCGACCAGTACGACACCGAGGTCCATTTCATCTCCGCCGAAGAACTGGCCCGCGACCACAGCGCCATGCCGCACGGCGGGATGACCATCCGCAGCGGCAACACCAGCGCCGACCACGCCCAGGTCATCGAGTACGGGCTCGCGCTGGAGAGCAACCCGGAGTTCACCGCCAGCGTCCTGGTGGCCTACGCCCGGGCGGTGCACCGCATGAACCAACGAGGCCAGTTCGGCGCCGTCACCGTCTTCGACGTCCCGCCCGGACTGCTCTCCCCCAAATCGGCGTCGGAACTGCGCGCAGAACTGCTGTAGGGGGCTGAGGGGTCGTTCCGCTTCAAACTTGCACGACGACAACGGATTCGTCGCTTGGCAAGAGCGTCGTGACCGAGCGAACCCCGTCAAGGGTCGCACTAACCAGGGTCCACAAAACTACTCAATCGAGGGCGCGCTGCCGCTCCCCTGCCGCATGCCGACCTTGAACACCAAAAGCAAACGAGTTATCACTCTTCAGATATCGACTACGGCACTGCTCCCCGAAAATCAAAACTTTGTTCTTCAGTGCATCTTTCGGGGAGCAGTTCGTTCCGTGCATGCGTTGGGATGCGGTGGCCCTAGGTCATCGCCCTCATGGGCGTATGAACTGGGCTGCCTATTCACGTACTAGCGTGCCGCAGCCGCTGACTTCCAATCCTGCAACGTCTCCCGGGATTTCAATGATGGTTCGGGCAGAACCAAAGTAGTTATCCCGAATGTCATAGAGATCGTCCGTGAAGTCGTCGAGTGTTGCCCAGTAACAAGAGTCTCCATTGCTCTTGCCAATGTACGTACCCGGCTGAATGTCAACGCCAACACGGTAAGTACCGTCCTTGGTGACCTTGCTGGCATTGACTCCGGTCTTCGGAGCAGCTATCCAGGAACCGCACTTGCTCGTGCTGAAGCCCCTGTCAGCTTCTGTTATTCGTACGTAGGTGTTGGCCGTACCGAAGTAGTTGTTGTTGATGTCCCACAGCGAACCCGTGAAACCATTCAAGGTTTCCCAATAACAAGAGTCTCCGGTCCCCGTCGCTTTATAAAGCCCAGGCTTGATTCCGGTACCGACCTTGTAAATCCCATCGCCGCTAATGGCGGGCTTGGGTGGTGTCGGTATCGCAACCGCTACGGCCGGAGTGGTCTTGTTCGAAAAATTGCTGCGCTTAACCGTTACCCGAGCAGATATCTTCTTGCCCACATCGGACTTTGTGAGTGTGTACTTTGCCTTCGTAGCGGCGTAGATTTTGGCGCTTCCCCTGTACCACTGGTAGCTGTACGAGGACGGCGTTGATGAGTAACTACCCTTATCCACGGTGAGAGTCGCGCCAACTTTCTTGGTGCCCGATATCTTTGGAGCGCTCTTGAGACTAAAAACGGCTTTGCCGACTGTTGCTGAGACTGCGGACGTCTTGTACGTCGAGTATCCGGCCTTTTGCACGGTGACGGAGGCTTTTACCTTCTTGCCAATGTCAGCGGACGTCAGTTTGTAGGTGGATTTGGTTGCGCCTTTGATCTTGCTAGAGCCGCGGTACCACTGGTAGGCGGCCTTCGCCCCGTTTGGCCACGTGTTTGCGATCTTCAGTGTTGAACCGTAGCGAGCGGTCCCGCTTACTTTGACCGCCGCAGCCGGCTTTAGGGAACCTGAAGTGACCTTCTTCGCAGTCGAGGTCTTGGAAAGTGTCGAGTAGCCGACCATGCTGCCCGTCACTCGGACCGCCACAGACTTATTCAGGTCGGAAGCGGACGGGAAATATGTCGACTTAGTTGCTCCGTTGATGTTATTCCCGTTGCGGAGCCACTGGTAAGCGAGTTTTGCTCCCTTGGGCGCCCAGGTGCCAGTCTGGGCAGATAACTTGCTTCCCACTCGCGCGGTACCGCTAAAACTTACGGCTCCAGGCGCACTGATAGTGCCAGCTCCAACTACTTTTGCTGCCGAAGTCTTCGTCAGCGTGTCATAGCCCGGTTTGTGGCCGGTGACGCTAACGGCAATTGACTGACCCTGATCTGCGGACGTCAGAGCATAAGTCTGTTTCGTTGCCCCTGCGACGGCCTTCCCGGCGCGCAACCATTGGTAGCTGAGGCTCGCCGTCGGCGACCACCTACCGGGTTGAACGGTCAGTGTGTTGCCCACGACGGTTGTGCCTGTGAAGGTGGGGGTAGGCGCAGCGACGAAAGCGAGGCCCGAAACTTTGCCGGCATCGACTGCGAACTCTTGGAACCCAGTGTCCGGCCATGATACCCAACCCCTAACCGACAAGCTCTTGCCAGCGGCAGTCACGGGAATTGTGAAGGCGTACGGATAGTCCGAGGCTCCCGAATCAGTATTCTGAACGACATCATTTACGTACCACCCGACTTCCCAGTCCGTAGCCTGCTCCAAATCACCGATGTTCAGCCTCACAGTAGCGCCAACCACCGAATATCCGGTTACAGATGCATTCTGGAAAACAGTTGCTGCAACCGAAGCCGACTCGGTTTCCGGTGCGGCATTTGCCGTTGGTGCAGCGATCAAACCAGCGGCAAGAAGAGCTGAACCGGCAAATACCGAAACGCATTTCCTCCGCCACGACAAGCCACCCGCTGGCGGGTGACCGAATACTTCAGACATCTGGTCCTCTTCCCCAACTCTAAGTGCGAGACCCTGTGCAATTCAGGGCTGTTGTAAGAATAGACGGAACCCCCGTCAAAAAGCACAGCCGGACCATACTCATGCTGAAGCAAACATCCCGCCATGTCCCGTGCCCAAGCTAGGGTCGGCTGCAGGAGCGGAAGTAGACCCTCCACAGACGAGGGACGGCACGGCCACCAAGGGTGATGCCCGGATCAGCGTGAAAGTTACCAGCATTAAGACGGGCTACACCACCGCGCGAGCGTTTCGTCCGGGAAGTCTGATTGTTTTACGGATGTATGGTGCCGAAACCAGGGAGTTTAGGACCCCATTCAAGGAGCTGCAGGACAGCGCCTGGCGGACGTCCTCGGCGGCCTGGCTGCAGTCAGGTTCGACACGGCGTTAATTCCCCACAATCCACGCCCTCGACGCCTCTTGGTGAAACCGCACCCTTTCCTTACCCCGCGCGATTGCTGGAGCTCATGAAATGTTTGCGATCCAGTGCCGGAAAGTAGCCGATGCCTGAACATTCTGCTCGTAGGATTGATCTGTAACTATTCTGCCTCCGGGTTCTCCCGGGAAAGTTGGGGAAATTGAAACTCGCACCTTACGTGCGTGGCGCGGCTGTATTCACAGCCGCTGCCTCGCTCCTTCTAAGCTCCGTCACTGCCGCAGCTGCGGCTCCGGTTCAGGCCGTTACAGCGGTGACAGGTACCGCCGTGCGGGCGACGGTTCCTGCGCCTGCGCCCGAGACGAACGTAGCGATTAATCACATCGGCAGCCCTGTTGCCCCGGTCAACGGCACTGCCACAGTGAAGCCCACAGTTGCTGTCACCGGCTGGGTCGCTGTGACAGCCAAGACCATCACTGTCAAGCAAGGCAACAAGACCGTGCTCAAGAATAAGAAGAGCGCGAAGCTCAAGGCCGGAACCTACTCGGTAGCCACAACCGTGAAGTACAAGACGTACACAGAAGTGGACGGCCAGCGCGTCTACTCGAAGCTCAGGACGACATCGAAGACGCAAAAGCTCGTGGTCCGCAATGCAGTGGCGCTGAAGAACATTGCAGGCAAGAAGGCTCCTTACAACGGCACGGCGACCATCAAGCCGAACGTTTCGGCTGCCAAGGGCGTGAAAGTCGTGTCTAAGACGCTGACGGTAAAAGCCGGCAGTAAGACCGTAGCCAAGAACAAGAAGTCGGTTTCCTTGCGGGCCGGCAAGTATAAAGTCACCACGACGGTGAAGTACCGGTTGCCGTCGTCGACCTACACGCGCACTGCCGCGAAGGGCCAGTGGCTGATTATCAAGGCCGGCACGAAGCCCTCCCGGCGTGTCCCCCTAGGAAAGGTCTGTCCGGCTGGCTACCCCATCAAGGGCAATCAAAGCTCCTCCGGGGAGTGGATTTATCACGTCCCGGGTGGCGGATCTTACTCGGTGACGAACCCAGAAGAGTGCTTCGCGACTCGAGCGGCAGCCAGCGCGGCCGGCTACCGCGCCGCGAGGAACTAACGGACGTTCCCCCTCCGGGGCGCCCTGACCGCAGATGGATGGTCTTGCTCAAGCCGCTGGTGGTGTGGGGTGCTGCCCAAG
Organism: Arthrobacter sp. Dra40; assembly: GCF_059091905.1. Taxonomy (NCBI): domain Bacteria; kingdom Bacillati; phylum Actinomycetota; class Actinomycetes; order Micrococcales; family Micrococcaceae; genus Arthrobacter; species Arthrobacter sp. Dra40. The sequence goes on along the minus strand of NZ_JBNHHB010000159.1, from coordinate 6,356 downwards.
ACTTTCCGGAAGACCGCGATCGCGGCGGAGTACATCGTCTTGTTACGTTCCATTCGAACGACCATAGAAAGCAAGCCGTTGCAAACCCATCATCTGAGGACCAGAGAGGAACAAACGATGACCGACGTTGAGGTCAACACCCTGGAGGCGGAGCTCGTCGACGAGGGGGCCGCTCGTGAAATCGCGAAGGCTGTCAGCGCTCGTCACGCGATCGCTCGCAAGTATGTCATGAGGCTTCGACGCCGACGTCCAGATGCGACTCCGGCCGAGTTAATCCGTATGCTCGAGCGTCACTATGCCGCCTCGATTAGCACCGCTGGTGCGGTCATCTCAGCCGGCGTGATCGCGGCCGATGTAGGCATCGCGATGATACCGGGCGTTGGCGCCGCGGCAGCAGGTGCCAAGAGTGCAGGCCAGCAGGCCGCCAAGAAGGCCGGCAAGGAAGCCGTGAGGGTGGCAGCGAAGCAGACTGCGAAGATGGCTGCAAAGAACGTGGCGCTGGGCACGGCAAAGACCGGTGCCCACCGAGTTGCGGCCCTTCTCCCGGCGGGTGATGAGCAACTGCAGTTCGAGATCACCGCCATCTTTGGACTCGCAATCGCCGACATTCACGGAATGGAGCTCGACCAGGAGCAGGCTCACGCCCTTGTATACGGTTTGACGAACGATCGGGTCAGCCAGCAACAGATCGCGGCGATGGCCGCAGACCTCGCGGACGTGTCTTCGGGAGGCGCCGTCGGCGTCGGCCGCAGGATTGCCAGTGGCCGGAAGGACTGGTCTCATTGGGCAACCACGCTGGCGGACACGCTACCCGCGGGGGCAGCGCAGAGCCTTGTGCGGACTATCCAGACAGGCCAGCTCGACACCGTGCGGGTGAATTTGAGCGGGAAGCAGCAGGCAGCGGTCGACTACGGAGTCGGAGCCGTGGCGGGTGGCGTCAGCCGCTTCGTGTTCGGCGGCGAGGTCATTGAGGCGGCCCGGGCCGCATTCGGCGCTGCTCCCGACTCGTTCCCCGCATATCTGGAGATCCCTGTAAAGCCCGACTCCGATGAGGACGAGGCAGAGACAAATCGGGCTCTCGCCGCGTTAGAGGACGCGGCGAAGGCGACGGGAAACTGGGTTGCCGACACCGCCAGCACCGTCGGCGGCGGCGTCGTGACGGGCGCCGTCGCCGTGGGCACCGGCGTAGCGACAGCAGCCGGCACGGTGACGCGGGCTTTTCGAAGCGTGGACATCGACGGAGACGGCATACCGGACGAGCCGCAAGCACTATCCGCGGTCAAGGGCGTCGGCGGCGCCATTGCAGGCGCGGCGGACTCAGTGGGCGGGAGCTTTGGAAGGCTGTTCAAACCGAAGAAGCGCGGGATGCACGCACCCGATACTTCTACGCCCAGCAGCGAGGATGCCGACCTTCAGTAACGCGATAAGTCGACGTCACTCTCCTGGCGGTGCCGATCAGCAGTCAATTCCCTCCCGGGATGCAACGTGGACTAGCGGTGCGCTCAACAACTGAAGCAAAAGCGAGAATGCCCCCGCGACTGTCGGAATAGTTGCGGGGGCATCCGCTGCTGTCGATATACGCAGTCGCAGAGCAGCCAGGGTCGATCACCGTTTGGTGCAACGGGGGTCGCTCACCGGCGGGATCACTTCCGACGGCTGCTGCGGCGTCAGTGCGTGTCGACTGCAGAGACCTCGGATTTGTCGCCGCTCCACAGGGTGTGGAAGGTGCCTTCGGCGTCGGTGCGGCCGTAGGTGTGGGCGCCGAAGAGGTCGCGCAGGCCCTGGGTGAGGGCGGCGGGCAAGCGCTTGCGGCGCAGGCCGTCGTAGTAGGCCAGCGAGGAGGCAAACACCGGCACCGGGATGCCCAGCTGGACGGCGGTGGCCACGACGCGGCGCCAGGCCGGTACAGCCGCGCCGATTGCTGCAGCAAAGGAAGGGGCGAAGAGCAGGTTCTCCGGCTTTGATTCACCGGCGTAGGCCTTCATGATGTCGTCCAGCAGTTCGGCCCGGATGATGCAGCCTGCGCGCCAGAGCGAGGCGATCTCGTCCAGCTTCAGCTCCCAGCCGTACTCTCCGGCCGCGGAGCCCAGCATGTCGATGCCCTGGGCGTAGCTGACCAGCTTCGAGGCGAACAGCGCCTGGCGCACGTCCTCGACGAAGCTCTGCGGGACTTCGAAGTCTTCTTCGTGTCCCTCGAGCACATCCTGGGCGATGGCACGCTGGCCGCGCTGTGAGGAAAGTCCGCGGGCGAAAACGGATTCGGCTATGCCGGAGACCGGCGATCCGAGTTCCAGTGCGGAGACAACGGTCCAGCGGCCGGTGCCCTTCTGACCCGCAGAGTCCACGACGACGTCCACAAAGGGCTTGCCGGTCTTGGCGTCGGTGTGGGCGAGAACCTCGGCAGTGATCTCGATCAGGAAGGACGACAGCTCGGTCTTGTTCCAGGCGGTGAAGATCTCGGCCTGCTGCTGCGGCTCCAGGCCGGCACCGGTGCGGAGCAGATCGTAGGCCTCGCCGATCACCTGCATGTCCGCGTACTCGATGCCGTTGTGCACCATCTTCACAAAGTGGCCGGCGCCGTCGGTGCCGATCCAGCGGCAGCAGGGTTCGCCGTCGTACTTCGCGGAGATCTTTTCCAGCATGGGGCCGAGTGAATCGTAGGACTGGCGGGATCCGCCGGGCATGATGGACGGGCCCAGGAGCGCGCCTTCCTCGCCACCGGAGACCCCGATGCCCACGAAGTGCAGCCCCTTCTCGGCCAGCGCGGCTTCCCGGCGGCGGGTGTCCTCGTAGTGCGAGTTGCCGGCATCGATGACGATGTCGCCCTCTTCCAGAAGCGGCACCAGCTGCTCGATGACGGAGTCCACGGGCTTGCCGGCCTTGACCATAATGAGCACTCGGCGGGGCTTCTGCAGGTTGTCCACCAGCTCCTGCAGCGACTCGGTACGGATGAACTCGCCTTCGTCACCGTGGGCCGACAGCAGGGCGTCCGTCTTTTCCACCGACCGGTTGTGCAGGGCGACCGTGTAGCCGTTGCGGGCGAAGTTCCGTGCCAGGTTGGCGCCCATGACGGCCAGACCTGTCACACCGATGTGTGCGCTCATTGAATCTCCATGTGTGCGGTCCCCGGGGAGCAGGGACGTCAGCGTACAGCCCGAGCGGGCCGAGGTTCCTCAACAAGCCTAATCCCGACCGGCGGCACCGGCTAAGCCGACGGGCGTTACCTAAGACTCACTCGCTGGATGCCGCCGATGGGCGAAAGCGCAACCAGGCATCGATCACGTCATCCCCTGCCGCGTCCTCGCCGGGAGAGCCCGTGCCGGGAGTTCCGGCTTCCTGCCGGGACGCCGCGGGTACTTCCTGCCGGGATTCCGCGGGTACTTCCTGCTGCGACGCCGCGGGCATTTCGCCGGGCTCCAGCAGGTCCTGCCGCGTCACCGGCCGCGGGTCCTGTCCAGACCACGGCAGGCCGTGGGTGGCGCAGTAGACACATCGTCGGGACATGACGGCACGCGCGTGGAAGGTGCGGTCTGCTCTCCGGCAGAATTTGTCCAAGGTTGCCCCCAACGAAAGCCAGCGTGATCGCTACAGCCTTGCAGACCGGGAGCTGGTTGTAGAGGGTTCAGAGGGCCCGTTGCTGAACCGTTACATCATGACGCAGCGGCCGCTCAGGCTTCGGTCAAGATCGACTCAAGAGAGGCCCTGATCAACGCGCTGAAGGCGGCCTTTCCGGCTTCAACGGGGCGGCTGGTTGCTCGGTTCTACGCTGGATTTACGCCTTTTGAGTGACACGTTGGCAAGTTCAATAATTGTGGTTGAGAAATCCCCCTCGAACGTGGCAGACTAGCCCGTGGCGGTCGCCTTCTATGCCTTGGAGCCCCCATCTCCGAGTTGCGGCACCGTCGATCCCCTGGCAGTCCCGTTGATCCCCCATCTAACGGCTGCCCCGAAAGGCACTGTCCCTCCCAAGGGACAGTGCCTTTCCCTTTTGGCCGAGTGCCGGGCAGCGATCGCCGATCCGGAGTCGCCGAGCGGAGCCCGTGCCGGCCCGCTCATGCCTCTACGTTCAACTCCGAGCCCGGGAGGGCTGTGGAAGCCGGGCAGGACGGGAGGGTCCACTACCGCGGCCGGCTTGAGGACACGGCTGCCGGACTGGGGGCGGCCTGAATCATGGAGACCGATGGCGGTGCCGGCGGATGCTGCAGACGGACGAAAATGTCATCCGGCCAAGTCCGCGGCCATGAGGAACAGCCCCGCCCGTCCCCCAGATCAGGCGGGGCAGTTACCTCATCGTCCGGCTCTTGCTACCCCCATGTAGTTGTGGCCGGGAGACACACGTTACACCTGTAGACGGTGGTGCCGGCTGAAGATTTGCTCAGGACTCAAAGCGGCAGCGTCGGGCGCGCTCCCAGGAACGAGGAAACCCTGCGACGGCCAGGCAGATTGCCTGGCCATCAAGGGGTTTTCAGGTGGGTCCTACCGGGATCGAACCGATGACATCCACGGTGTAAACGTGGCGCTCTACCAGCTGAGCTAAAGACCCGTTGTAATGTCGAAAGCGGGACCGCGGAGCGTTATCCGCCGCAACATCACGAGGATTTACTCTACCGGATAAACCGGCGTGAACGCCAACCAAATTTTCGTGGGAACAAACACGATGCAACCTAAAACCTGAACCGGCCATCACGTGTAAGAGGCACGACGACGGCGCCCCCACCGCCATCCGTCGGACGCCGGGTCAGGGCTGCTTTTGGAGCCGGTCGGGCAGCTCTGCTGCAAGATAGCCCAGCGCCTCGGAGACGCCCACCTCCAGCTTCAGGTCGGCCAGCTTATCGCCACGGGTCTCTCCCCGATTGATAATCACCACAGGCTTGCCCTGCTTTGAAGCGTGCCGGACAAAACGCAGTCCGCTCATCACTGCCAGCGAGGACCCGGCGACCAGCAGCGCCTCGCCGTCGTCCACCATGGCGTAGGCAGCCGCCACCCGGTCTTTGGGGACGTTCTCCCCGAAGTAGACGAAGTCGGGCTTGAGCATGCCGCCGCACACCAGGCAGTCGGCCACGACGAAGTGGGCGGTGTTGGCCACGTCCGCATCGGCGTCGGGGGCAACGTCGCCCGCGTCTCCGGTGGCGGCGTAGGCGGGGTTGAGCTCCTCCAGCCGGACCGCCAGCGAAGAGCGGCTGGTGACGTCCCCGCAGTTCAGGCAGATGACCCGGTCAAAACGCCCGTGGAGGTCGATGACGTTCACGCTGCCGGCGTCTTCGTGCAGCCGGTCCACATTCTGCGTGATCAGGCCGCTGAGCAGCCCGTTCGCCTCCATCGCGGCCAGCGCGTAGTGCCCCGCGTTGGGCGCGGCGTGGTGCATGTGCCGCCAGCCGATGTGGTTGCGTGCCCAGTAGCGGCGCCGGAGGTTCTCGTCGCCCACGAACTGCTGGTACGTCATCGGAGCGCGGGGCACGGATGTAGGCCCGCGGTAGTCGGGGATGCCGGAGTCTGTGCTGAGGCCGGCGCCGGTCAACACAGCCAGACGACGTCCGGCCAGAAGCTCGAGCGCCGGCGCCAGCAATTCCATGGCCGGCTAGAGCTCTTTCAGCACGCGGTGGTATTCCTGGATGTCCCGGGCCTGTCCGCGGGGATTGCGGATTTCGTGCCGCAGGACGCCTTCGGCGTCGATGATGAAGGTGCCGCGCAGGGCCATGCCCGAGTCCGCGTCGAACACGCCGTAGGCCTTGGCCACCTCGCCGTGCGGCCAGAAGTCGGCCAGCAGGTCGAATTCGTAGCCTTCCTTCTCGGCAAACGCACGGAGGGCAAACTTGTGGTCCACCGACACCGCCAGCACGCGGGCATTTTCGCTGCGAAAGGCCCCCAGGTCGTCGCGCAGCTCGCACAGCTCTCCGGTGCAGATTCCGGAGAACGCGAAGGGGTAGAACACCAGCACGACGTTTTCGCCCCGCAACGCAGAGAGTTTGACGGGTTCGCCGAACTGGTTGACCAGCTCGAAGTCGGGCGCAGGCAGCCCGACCGTTACAGCCTCAGCGGTCACTTGTTGGTCCGCTTGCTGACCAGCCGGGTGGCAGCCCAGTCACCGGACACGCCGGCTGAAGTGGTCACATGCAGGCCGGCAGTCGGCGCCGCTTCCTGGACATCCGCCGGCGGCACGTACCCGTCCCGGCCGGACTTCGGTGTCAGCATCCAGACCACGCCGCCTGGACCGAGGGTGGTCTGTGCGTCGACCAGCGCGTCGACCAGGTCGCCGTCACCGTCGCGCCACCACAGGATCGCCGCGTCAACCACGTCGTGGTCGTCCTCGGTGAGCAGCTCGGAGCCGGTGAGGTCCTCAATGTCGTCGCGCAGAT
>NZ_JBNHHB010000158.1:0-11884 GCF_059091905.1 Arthrobacter sp. Dra40 | reverse complement strand
GGTCCCGGATCACAATGGTCTGGTCGCGGTCCGGGCCCACACCGATGGCGGAGAACCGGGTGCCGGAAAGCTTTTCGAGCGCCAGCACGTAGTTGCGCGCGTTCTCCGGCAGGTCGTCCAGGGTCCTGGCGGTGGTGATGTCCTCGGTCCAGCCGTCGAAGTATTCGAAGATCGGCTTGGCGTGGTGGAACTCGGTCTGCGTCATCGGCATTTCGTCGTGCCGGACGCCGTCCACGTCGTAGGCCACGCAGACCGGGATCTGCTCGATCCCGGTGAGCACGTCCAGCTTGGTCACGAAGTAGTCGGTGAAACCGTTGACCCGGGATGCGTGGCGGGCCAGCACGGCGTCGTACCAGCCGCAGCGCCGCGGCCGGCCGGTGTTCACACCGAACTCGCCGCCCTTCTTCTGCAGGTACTCGCCCATGTCGTCGAACAGTTCGGTGGGGAACGGGCCGGCGCCCACGCGCGTGGTGTACGCCTTGATGATGCCCACGGCACGGTTGATCCGGGTGGGACCGATGCCCGAGCCGACGGACGCGCCGCCGGCCGTCGGGTTGGAGGAGGTCACGAACGGGTAGGTGCCGTGGTCCACGTCCAGGAACGTGGCCTGGCCGCCCTCCATCAGCACGACCTTGCCCTCGTCCAGCGCCTGGTTCAGCACGTAAGTGGAGTCGATGACCATGGGGCGCAGCCGCTCGGCGAAGGACAGGAAGTACTCCACGACCTCCTCGACGTGCACGTCCCTGCGGTTGTACACCTTGACCAGCAGTTCGTTCTTCTGCCGGAGGGAGCCTTCGACCTTCTGCCGCAGGATCGATTCGTCGAACACGTCCTGGACGCGGATGCCCAGCCGGGCCACCTTGTCCATGTAGGCGGGGCCGATGCCGCGGCCGGTGGTGCCGATGGCCCGCTTGCCCAGGAAACGTTCGGTCACCTTGTCCATGGTCTGGTGGAACGGCGCCACCAGGTGCGCGTTGGCGGAGATGCGGAGCCGCGAGGTGTCCGCTCCGCGTGCTTCGAGCCCGTCGATCTCCTCGAAGAGGGCCTCCAGGTTGACCACGCAGCCGTTGCCGATGATCGGAGTGGCGTTGGGGGACAGAATGCCGGCCGGCAACAGCTTCAGCTCGTACTTCTCCCCGCCGACGACGACGGTGTGCCCGGCATTGTTGCCGCCGTTCGGCTTGACCACGTAATCCACGCGGCCGCCGAGCAGGTCGGTTGCCTTGCCTTTTCCTTCATCGCCCCACTGGGCTCCGACGATCACAATTGCTGGCATGGGATCCTCCCCCATTCGATGCGGCGGAAGCCCCGGACAGATCGCACAAGAAGGAGCCGCTGCCGCGCATGAGAACGCCCCACACTCCGGATGGAGCATTTGGGGCTCTTACCCGCCAAGTTTAGCCGATGGCCCCTGACGGCCCGGAATCCGTCTCCTTCAATGGCGATTCCAGGGCCTGGGCCAGGCAAGGCATCCCCGTTCCCGCGCGGGACTGAAGCACGACGGCGGGGCGCGGGGCGGTCTGGCCCGCACCGTCGCCGCGGGGTAGCCTGCCGAACATGGCGGTCTCTCAAACAGTGGCACGAATCGGCATTTCCGGCTGGCGGTACCCTCGCTGGCGCGGCACCTTCTATCCCAAGGGGCTGCCGCAGCGACGCGAACTGGAATACGCCTCCAGCCACCTGAATTCCGTCGAGATCAACGGCACGTTCTACTCCCTGCAGCGTCCCTCCAGCTTCCGGCAATGGCACGCGGAAACGCCGTCGGGCTTCGTGTTCTCGGTCAAGGGCGGCCGCTACATCACGCACCTCAAAGGGTTGAAGGACGTCCGGGAGGCCCTGGCGAACTTCTACGCCAGCGGCGTGCTGGGGCTCGGCGACAAACTCGGCCCCTTCCTGTGGCAACTGCCTGAACGCGCCCATTACGACGCGGACCTGATGGAGAAGTTTCTCGTGCAGCTGCCCCGGACCACGGGTTCGGCCGCAGCCTTGGCGGCGGAGCACAGCGGCCTGATGAAGGACCGGACCTGGATTCCCGACGACGGGGCGGACCGGGCATTGCGCCACGCCGTCGAGATCCGCAGCACCACCTTCATCACCCCGGAGTTCTACGACCAACTGCGCAGGCACAACACGGCCCTGGTGCTGGCCGACAGCGCGGGCAAGTGGCCGATGCTGCATGAGATTACCGCCGACTTCATCTACGTCCGGCTGCACGGCAAAGACGAGCTCTATGTTGGCGGCTACCCGGACACGGACCTGGACCGCTTGGCCACCGCCGCGCGCGGGTGGCTGGACGGCTCCGGCTGCCCGGACGGCGGGGGCCGGGATGTTTACGTGTACTTCGATAACGACGCCAAGGTCCACGCGCCGTTCAACGCCCTCGGGCTGGCTGAACGCCTGGGCAGCCCGGCCGGTCCCTGACCCCGGGGATGCCCCGGCTGCCGTGCCCGGCATCCCCCGCACGAGCCCTGGTTTGACAGACCCCGGCGCCGTCGGACTTACAGCGCGCCGCCGGACGCTTCCAGGTAGCAGGTCCCGCAGAGCGATTCGTACCACACGTCCTCGCCGTCGATGGCGACCTGTTCGCCGTCGAACACAATCTCCCCGTTCACCCGGCGCGTGTTGAACACGGCCTTGCGCCCGCAGCGGCAGATGGTTTTCAGCTCCTCGAGGGAGTGGGCGATCTCCAGCAGCCGGCGGGCGCCGGGGAAGGCCTGGGTGCGGAAGTCGGTGCGGATGCCGTAGGCCAGCACCGGCACCCTGTCCAGCACCGCGATGCGAAACAAGTCGTCGATCTGTGCCGGCTCCAGGAACTGTGCCTCGTCCACCAGCAGGCACGCCACCGGCTGCACCTCCACATGCTCCAGCAGTGCCTCCGGGTCCTCGCCGGCGGCCACCCGGCCGAAGTGTTCGCGGACGGATTCCCCCGGGCGGATCAGGAAGTCCACATCCCTGGCCATGCCCAGTCGGGACACGATCTTGGTGTCGCCCTTGGTATCCATCTGCGGCTTGGCCAGCAGCACACGCTGCCCGCGCTCCTCATAATTGAACGCCACCTGGAGCAGTCCGGTCGATTTGCCGGAGTTCATCGCCCCGTAGCGGAAGTAGAGCTTGGCCAACGCAGTCCTTTCAGCGGTCCCAGCAGTCGATTCTACTGAGCCGGAGGCCGGGTGGACCGCAACAGTGGACACTGCGCGGCTGAGGCGGAAGCTTTGGCCGGGGTCTGCCTGCGGCCCTGGCGGAAGCTCGGCCGGGGTCAGCGCGGCTGGGACACTAGCGTGGCCGGGATCAGGGCGCGGCTTCGGCGAAGCGTTTGAAGCTGGCCAGTTGGCCGGAATCGGCCTCCGCGACCGCCCTCCTGATCTGGTCTGCCATGCCGGCCAGCTCGTCGCTGACCTCCACGTCGACGGTTAGCGTCAGGCGGGTAGCGCCGCCGTCGCCGTCCAACTCGTAGCGGTAGCCCGCCCGCACATCCCCCGCCGACGACGTAATGGTGATGCTGCGGCCGACGTCGAGTTCGGTGACCGTGCTGCTGCGCTCGTGGCCCTGGGTACGGAAGCCGATGGACTGACCGACGGTCAGCGGTCCTTCGGCGTGCATCTCGTTCACGCCGGGCATCCAGGCGGGGGCGGCGGCCCAATCGGTCAACAGCGCCCACGCCCGCGCCGGCGGCACATAGACCTGCTCGGAGGCGGTGAACGCCGTGTTCGCACCCATACCTGCATCATGCCCGCCCGGCTGCTGCCACAAAAGACCACGCCGCCAAGCAGGGGCGGCCCGGCTTGGGCCTTGATTGGCAACCTGCCGGTTGCCTATTATGTGCAGGTGGACACGGTGTTCCAAGCCCTAAGTCATCCCACGCGGCGGATTTTGCTGGAGGAGCTGGCCGCACACAACGACCAGTCGCTCTTCCAGCTGACCGTGTGCCTGATCAGCAATCACCATCTCGCCATCACGCGCCAGGCGGTCACCAAACACCTCGCCATCCTGCGCGAGGCCGGCCTGGTCACCGTCAGCAGCCGTGGACGCACCACCCTCCATCATCTGGACACCGAACCGCTCACCCCCGCGAGGGAATGGCTAGCCCATCTCCCGCAGCATGCAAAGGACAACCCATGATCATCACCACCGCCAGCATTTTTGTGGACGACCAGCAGAAGGCCCTGGAGTTTTATACCGGCAAGCTGGGGTTCCAGCTCAAAAACGATGTTCCCGTCGGCGCCGACCGATGGCTGACCGTCGTGTCCCCCTCGGCCCCCGACGGCGTCGAACTGCTGCTGGAACCGTCCAACCATCCGGCGGTAACTCCGTTCAAGGAAGCCCTGGTCGCCGACGGCATCCCGTTCAACAGCTTCGGCGTTGACGACGTGCACGCCGAGCACGAACGACTGACCGCCCTGGGAGTCCAGTTTGTGCAGGAGCCGGCCGACATGGGGCCGGTGGTCACGGCCGTGTTCGACGACACCTGCGGCAACCTCATTCAGATTGCCAGCACCAAGGGTTCGTAGCCGCTGGCTGGCCCGCCGTCCGTCACCTGAGGACGCGGCGGCCGCGCCGGGCCACGGTCCGTCAGTTGAGGACGCGGCGCCGGACCGACGCGGACAGTTCCTCGGCACGGCGCACCACATCGTCGGCCTTGTGCGTGTGTTCTGTCAGCGACTCCTGGATGGAGTCCTCCCGAATCGATACCAGATTGGCCTCAACGGTGATCCGTGCCGTAGCCGCGGCTGCGCGCGCCGCTTCGGCAGCCACTGCGATGTCGCTCAGGACGTTCGGATTGCACACCTCCACCAGCTCTGAACCGAGGCGCACGACGGCGGAGGCCAAGTCCAGTTGAGCCCTCGCCGGGAGCGTGGCCTCCACGAGCGCTTCCCGAATGGCCGCGCTGCGCCTACTGCGCTCGTCGTCCGATTCGGTCGGAAGTTTGTAGCAGTCCACAACCCTGCGGAACTTCTCCTCGTCGGACACCGCGGCGTCCACTGCAGCCCGGGTCAGCTCGCCGGCCTCGGCAAGGATGGATGTGAGGTCCGGGTCCGACCCGGAGCCGGAGGCAGCGCCGTCGTTGTCCTTCGCGCTGGAGGCACCGCCGTCGTTGGCACCGCCGTTGCCATGCGCCCTGCCATCGGAGGCACCGCCGTTGCCACGCGCCCCGCCAGCGGAAGCACCGCCGTTGTTGTCTTTAGCTGCGCTTCGCTCGGTAAACCGTGTCACCATTCCGATCAGCGCTGCAGCCTGCGCAGCGTGGATCGCGCCAACCGCGCCGGCGCCGGGCGTGGGCTGGTTGGATCCCAGCCTGTCCAGATATTGGTTGATGCTCTCGGACCCGCTCACAAGCCAGCCCCGTCCGTCGATCCAGCGGCCGTGCCGCGAATGTCTGCTCCCATATGTGCATCATGCCCAACAACTGACCGGCAGGAAAGTGCCGGACAGGCCGCTGAGGACGCCGGACACAGCCTCCGGGGGCTCTGGACAGGGTGGCGCGAACCCGGACGACGCATGGAAACTCCTGCTGCGAGCTTGATCGAGGGGCGACTACCGCCTGGGTGGAAAACGGGAGCTGCCGTGCGGCCAGCTCCCGTTTTTGACCCAATGGATGTACCTGTCAGGCGCCTTCGATGGCCGCCTTGGCTTCCGGGTCCGAGTCAGCAAGGAACTTGCCGATCCGGTCCACTTCTTCCGTCTCGCCGATGGCACCGGCGGCGCGCCCCAACGCGTACAGTGCGCGCAGGAAGCCACGGTTGGGTTCGTGCTGCCAGGGGATCGGTCCGGCACCGCGCCAGCCCGACCGGCGCAGGGCGTCCAAGCCGCGGTGGTAGCCCACGCGGGCGTAGGCGTAGGACTCCACGGTGCGGCCTTCCGAATAGGCCTCATCGGCCAGGATGGCCCAGACCAGGGAAGAGGTGGGGAACTTCGCGGCCAGGTCCAAAGCTTCGTCGCCGGCGTCCAGCCGGGCGAGGACGTCGGTTTCTTCCGGCAGGTAGGTCGGCTCCGGGCCCAGCAGGTTGGTGCGGAAGGACTCGGTCATCACTTCACCGCCTTGCCGGCTGAGCCAAGTCGCTGTGCGGCTTCCACTACCCGGGCGGCCATCGACTTCTCAGCGGCGGCACCCCAGACCCTGGGGTCGTAGGCCTTCTTGTTGCCGACCTCGCCGTCGACCTTCAGGACGCCGTCGTAATTGGTGAACATGTGGCCGGCCACCGGGCGGGTGAAGGCGTACTGGGTGTCCGTGTCCACGTTCATCTTGATCACGCCATAGGACACGGCATCGGCGATCTCCTGCTCGGAGGAGCCGGAGCCGCCGTGGAACACCAAGTCGAACGGGTTGGTCTGGCCGATTCTGGCGCCGACCTCTGCCTGGATCTGCTGGAGCAGTTCGGGACGCAGCTTCACGCCGCCCGGCTTGTACACCCCGTGCACGTTGCCGAAGGTCAGCGCGGTCATGTAGCGGCCCTTCTCCCCCGCACCCAGCGCCTCGATGGTCTTCAGGCCGTCGTCGACCGTGGTGTAGAGCTTTTCGTTGATTTCGTTTTCGACGCCGTCTTCCTCGCCGCCGACCGTGCCGATCTCCACTTCCAGGATGATCTTGGCCGCTGCGGTGCGGGCCAGCAGATCCTCGGCAATCTTCAGGTTCTCTTCCAGCGTCTCGGCCGAGCCGTCCCACATGTGCGACTGGAAGATGGGGTCCTCGCCGCGCTTTACCGCTGCCTCGGACTCGGCCAGCAGCGGCAGCACGAAGCCGTCCAGCTTGTCCTTCGGGCAGTGGTCGGTGTGCAGGGCCACGTTGACCGGATACTTCTTGGCCACTTCCCGGGCGAAGGCGGCGAAGCCCAGCGAACCGGCGACCATGTCCTTGACCCCGGCGCCGGACCAGTAGGCGGCGCCGCCGGTGGAGACCTGGATGATGCCGTCGGAGCCGGCGTCCGCAAAGCCCTGCAAGGCAGCGTTGAGGGTCTGCGAGGAGGTCACGTTGATGGCCGGGTAGGCGAAGCCGCCTGCCTTGGCGCGGTCAATCATGTCGGCGTAGATCTCAGGGGTTGCAACGGGCATGCTGACTCCTTGGCTAGCGATACGGATTCGAAGGCGTTGCCTCTGAGCCCATCCTATCGACTCGGGTCCGGGCGGCAGTTGCTGCGCTGACTGTGAAGCCCGGTTTGCCGGCTGCCTCGCCTTGCCGGCGGCCCCCGGTAGGCCGGGCCTTTCGTCTCCCCACCTCGGCTGCACCGCGCCCCCCAAGGGGCGCCGCCTCGCCCGCCGGCACTTCCGTTCACCGCTCTCCACCAGTGCCGTCGACCGTGGCAAGCTGGGGTTATGACAGAAACCCCGCCTCCGTTTCACGGTCCGCGCGATCCTGGCGACGCCTGGGTGGAGGGACCGGACGGGACCCGGATGTGGGGCCGCTTCGGCTCGGCCGGACTGCTGGCGGTGGACCGCGAGCGCGGCATCCTGCTCCAGCATCGGGCCCAGTGGAGCCACTTCGGCGGCACGTGGGGAATCCCCGGCGGGGCGAGGCATCAGAACGAGCCGGCCGTGGATGCCGCCCTGCGCGAAGCGAACGAAGAAGCCGACGTCCCGGTCGACGCCCTGGCGCCGCTGTTCACCTCGGTGCTCGATCTTGGCTTCTGGACCTACACAACCGCGGCCGCCAGGACCGTTCGCCCGTTCGAGCCCGAAATCACCGACGCCGAGAGCCTGGCGCTGGCCTGGATTCCGCTGGACGAGGTGGACCAACTCCCGCTGCACCCGCACTTCGGCGAGGCGTGGCCCCGGCTCCGCAGGCTGCTGGAGCACCCGCCGGTGCTTGTGGTTGACGCGGCCAACGTGGTCGGCGCCCGGCCGGACGGCTGGTGGAAGGACCGCCCCGGGGCCGCGCGGCGGCTGCTGCAATCCCTGCGGGCTGCGCTGGAGCCCGGCCTTCCGGCCGACCTGCTGAAGGTTCCCGCCGGGACGGTGTGGCCGCGCACCGTCGTCGTGCTGGAAGGAGCCGCCAAGCAGGCCGCCCCTGCAGGTTCGGATGGGCACGACGGCGAGGCCACGCACGCGCTGTCCGACCGGCGCCGTCGTGTGCAGTTGGAAGTGGCGCACGCAGCGGGGTCGGGCGACGACGAGATCGTGGCCCAGGTGGAGAAGGCCTTCGGCACGGACCCCGACGCCCCGGTGACCGTGGCAACCTCGGACCTCGGGCTGCGCGAACGGGTCGAAAGCCTGGGGGCCAAGGCGGTCGGCGCCGGAGGTTTGCTGGACCTGATCGGCTGACCACGCCGCCCGCGCGGTCGGTGTCGGTGCGCTCCGAGTCCGGCCGCCGCCGCCCAGCAGGTTGCCGCCCCGTCCGCACGCCCGCCATCACAGCCGTCTGGTGCCAAAGTGTCCACGTTTTGAGGAGGCCGCGGACGTCGCCGCAGGTCAGCAGCCTGTGGACAGCCAAAAGGTGGACAATTCCTGCTGAACGTGGACAGTTGTGGCAGCGGACGCCCGGCAACCCGCTCAGTCTCTGTGCTATCCGCCCAAAAGGACCCTGACGCGCCCGGACAACCGCTAGTTGGCGCCACACGTGCCCCGTACGGTGGCCCGCGCCCCCAACCCGCGGGGCGCTAAACCGGCTGGGCGAAAACGTGGCGGCGGATCCAGGCGTGCATGGCGATGGCCGCCGCGGCGGAGGCGTTAATTGACCGGGTGGACCCGAACTGCGCGATGGACAGCGTGGCGTCGGCGGCGGTGTGGACCTCCGGCGTCAGCCCCGGACCTTCCTGCCCGAAGACCAGCACGGCGTTCTCCGGCAGGTCGTAGGTCTCCAGCGGCACCGAGTCCGGGAAGTTGTCGATCCCGATGATCCGCAGACCCTCGCCTTGGGCCCATGCCACGAAATCCTCCACCGTGGGATGGTGCCGGACATGCTGGTAGCGGTCGGTGACCATGGCCCCTCGCCGGTTCCACCGACGTCGTCCAATGATGTGAACTTCCTTGGCCAGGAAGGCGTTGGCGCACCGCACTACGGAGCCGATGTTCAGGTCATGCTGCCAGTTCTCGATGGCCACGTGGAAGTTGTGGCGGCGGGTGTCCAGGTCCGCGACGATCGCCTCGTGCTTCCAGTAGCGGTACTGGTCCGTCACGTTGCGGCGGTCGCCGTCGGCGAGCAACTGCGGGTCCCAATGGTCGCCCTCCGGCAGCGGCCCTTCCCAAGGCCCGACGCCGACGCCCGCCTCCGCGAGGGCGGGTTCGGGTCCTCTGGGGGCGGCTTCTCGGCGGTCCAACCCGGGGTCGGGGCCGTCCGTCAACGGCTGACTGGCCCCGGTTTCACCTGCTGTTTCTTCCACCCCACAAGCCTAGGTGACAGACTGGGGCCGGATGCACGGTGCCGCCAGTGACGCCGCCGGACGTCCTCCCAGCGCCATGAAAGGGCACCATGCACCAGCAGAAGATCCGGACTCCGGCGGATATCGAGTGCTGGCTCACGGACATGGACGGCGTGCTGGTGCACGAGAGCACCGCCATCCCGGGCGCGGCCGAACTGATCCAGCGCTGGGTGGACACGTCCAAGCGCTTCCTGGTGCTGACCAACAACTCCATCTACACACCCCGGGACATGGCCGCGCGGCTGCACCAGGCCGGGTTGGAGGTGCCGGAAGAGAACATCTGGACGTCGGCGCTGGCCACCGCCCAATTCCTACGGAACCAGAAGCCGGCGACCGAGGGATATGGGCGCGCGTACGTCATCGGTGAAGCCGGGCTGACCACGGCGCTGCACGAAGCGGGTTTCATCCTGACTGATCGGAACCCGCAGTACGTGGTGCTGGGCGAGACACGGACCTACTCCTTCGAGGCGATCACCAAGGCGATCCGGCTCATTGTGGACGGCTCGCGCTTCATTGCCACCAACCCGGATCCCACCGGCCCGTCCACGGAGGGCGTGCTGCCGGCCACCGGCGCGATCGCGGCACTGATCAGCAAGGCCACGAACCGTAATCCGTACATCGTGGGCAAGCCGAATCCCATGATGTTCCGCTCGGCCATGAACCAGATCGACGCGCACTCCGAGACCACGGCGATGATCGGCGACCGGATGGACACGGACATCGTCGCTGGCATGGAGGCCGGTCTGCACACCGTGCTGGTTTACACCGGCATCACCCAGCCCGACGACGTGGCACGCTTTCCCTTCCGGCCCAACCAGACCATCGATTCCGTTGCGGACCTGCTCCCGCTGATCTGATCGACGGCGGGACCGGCGGGGCTCCGCACCCTACCGCTGCAACACCAGCCGCCCGCCGTCGTCGCGTTCCGCGCTTTTCCAGCCCGCGCCGGTAGCGGGCCATGCCGTGGTCGTCCGGATAGCGGAAGCGGCCGCGCCTAGCCGCTCGCACCCACCCGCAGGTATTCAAGGACAGGTTCCGTCACCACGTCCCAGCCGTAGTCGTCCAGCACGTGCCTTAGGTATTTCCGGAAGGTGTGGCTGTCCACGTAGCCCTTGTGCCGCGGGCTGTCCACGAAGTTGATCCCGCCGGTCAGGTCCGGACGGTCCCACTGGATTTGGCCGCTGAACCCGGCAGCCGTGTCCGGATCGTTTTGCAGCGCGGCCAGATAGGCAGCCAGCAGGTGGGCCTGCAGGTCGAACAGCGGGTAGGCGCCGGAGTTGGTCTCGGTGAAGCCGACCGCCATCAGGCCCGGGTGCTGCCGGCTGAACGTGTTCAGGTATAAATCCGGGTGCTGCGGGTCGCCGAAGTACTCCTGGGCAAACGGCACACGCTGCAGGTAGCCGGTGGCCATCAGCACCAGGTCGTAGTCCCCGGAGCTCCCGTCGGTGAAGGTCACCGTGGTTCCCTCGGCGGAGGCGATGCCGGGCCTGGCGGTGATGTCTCCGTGCTGCAGGTGGTGCAGCAGCGTTGAGTTCACGATCGGATGGGTCTCGAAAATCTTGTGATCCGGCCGCTGCAGTCCCAGCCTCGTCAGGTCGCCGGTCATCACTTTCAGCAGGCCGTCGAAGGCGGCCTGCTGAAGCCGCAGCGGCAACTGCGGGCCGTCCTCGGCAAAGACGTCGGCCGGTTTGCCGAAAATGTGCTTCGGGATGAACCAGTAGCCGCGCCGCAGGCTGATGGCCGCAGCGTCGGCGTTACGGGCCGCATCGGTGGCGATGTCACAGCCGGAGTTGCCGGCGCCGACCACCAGCACACGCCGGCCACGGAACTCGTCCGGGTCCCGGTAGCTCACGCTGTGCCGCACTTCCCCGGTGTAGCCGGGCAGCCCGGGCTGCACCGGGTGCCACTGTGCGCCCGGGCAAGCCACCACCTGCCGATAAAGCCGCCGGGTGCCGTCCTCCAGCGAAACCAGCCACGCGCCGTCGTCGTTCTTCTCCACCGCGGTGACCTCCGTGGAGAACGAGATCCGTTCCGTCAGCCGGTAGTGGTCCGCGAAGCCCCGCAGGTAGGCCAAAACCTGGCGATGCGAGGGGTAATCCGGGTAGTCCGCCGGCATGGGATAGCCCGCGAAGCCGGAGAGCGTGCGGCTGGAGATGAAATGCGCCGTGGCGTACATCGGTGAGCCCGGGTTCTCCGGATCCCAGATGCCGCCGACGGCGCTGTGCCGTTCCAGCTGGTCGTAGTCCAACCCCCGGACGGAGAGCGCCCGGGCCACGGCCAGTCCTGCCGGCCCCGCCCCGATCACGCAGACCGCGTTCCGGCGGTCCAGTGGCTCAGTTGCTTCCATGGCCCCCCCCCTTGCGGACACGAAATGCTCGACGGCGGCGCTGCGCCGCGGCCGTTCCTTCAGCATACGGCCCGGCCGGGAAGAACGGACCGATTCCCCCGATTCCGCAGCACCAGAGCCTTAACTCCCGCTGTTGTCCGCTAGAAGTACCGTTTGCGGGCGCCTCCGGCCGGCAGCGGGAAGAACT
>NZ_JBNHHB010000157.1:0-11968 GCF_059091905.1 Arthrobacter sp. Dra40 | reverse complement strand
TACCGCTTCAACGCGCAGCGCAGCGCAGCCATCGAGGCGCTCCTGGTCAACGTCGCGCAGGACGGCACTCCCGAGAACAGGCAATTCCAGAACACTACAGGCAAGAGGGTTGTGCTTGCCGGAGCCGCCGTCGCCCTTGCGGCAACCGGCGGGGCAGTGGTTATGCAGCTGCCCGTGACGGACAAGAGCTCGATAGCGTGCTTGGCACGAGCTGAAATCCACGGTAACCAGTTCCCTGGAACCACCGTGACATTGGGAGTTCCGAGCACCGCAGAGCGGCCGGACAGCACAGTGATGATCGAAGACGCTCTGTCCGTGTGCCGCGATGTTTGGGCCCAGCATGGGTTGGACCCGGACGATCCTGACGGCACCGCACATCCAGACCTGCATGATCCCAGCTTTTCCTCCCCGGTTCCTGAGCCATTGACCGTATGCGTGCTCAAAGACGGTCGTGCCGCAGTTATCCCCGGGGACGAAAAGGTGTGCGAGTCATTGGGGCTTGTCTTGAAGAGCGACACGGCGGTGCGGCCCCAGAAATGACCTCCCACTCCTGTAGCCGTGGATACCCGTACGCTTCCGTGGTCACTATGTACGGGCGGGCGCCGCTTAGCTGCTGATCGGGGCATCCCCCACACCCTAATGGTTCCCCCAAGTTGGCGGTGCAAGGATGTGGGGATGCAGCAGCAGGCATTGATGCTCCTCATCGTCGGTGTGACTTTGAATATTGGATCGGCCATTTATGGCCTCTTCTTTGCACGGCCACGACGGGAAGGGGAACCCTTAGGGACTCAGCGGAAAGCGCTACTTTCCCTGGGCTTGGTCGGTGCGCTCTGCATTGTCTGTTCGGCTGTTCTTTTCGTCGCTGGCGATCGGTGAACCACTCACTCTTTGCTTTTGTACATAATGGGTTCCCTTATGCTGGCTCTACGCTCCGCGAAGGCTGAAACCAGTTGACGGGTACATGCAGGCGAGTCGGCGCCGCTATCCGCGTCATATGCGCTGTTATCGGCGTTGCCTTCTGGGGGCTGCGCCTCGCCCTCCTGTCGCATTGCGATGACTCGTACCCCGGTACCGGCATCCCGAGTTACGCTTTCCTGCCTGCCAGCCACTATTCGAAGCTCTGCTCATCCCGCACTTCGTTAATATGAACTCTCTTTAAGGGGAGCAAGGTTGAGCGCATAGACCGCACTTAGGTAAGCCCGCCCCGCGAACTCTCTCCGCGTGGGCGGGTTTCTTTCGCTTCAAGCTCAGGACAAAGTAAAGGTGGAATCAAGTTATCCTCAATAGGCTTGATCGACCACAACATCTAGTACTCCGCACCCCATGAACGACACGCCCAGGAAGCGGCGACACGATACTTTTCCGAGCTGTGGGCAGGGAATCCACAGGCTGTGGACGACGGATCGAAAAGCCCGGAAATTCAACTGTTTAACCACCGAAAGATATCCCCACGGGCTGTGGACGGTCATGGGAATGGAATGACATACTTGTAATACATCATCTTGGGGTTCCGATTGGCCGGAACCACTAGATGTAGTGTTTGTATCAGCAAGAAAGAAAGGCCTCAGCTGACACAATGTCTCTGAGGACCAAGGTGCCAGACTGAGGCCAGGATATCTCGGGAAAGATGCCCCAAGCCTACAGGCTCAGACGCACTGCGACTAAATGGCGCTGTGCGGGCGAGCCGGTGTGTCTCACCGCCTCTTGCGGGAAGGCAATTCAATGAGTAAGCAACTCAAGCCCGGTAATACTGCCCCAGCTTCAGGGCAGTACGAAATGGTTGGTCCTCGCGGGGGTCGGACGAACGTCGAACGGACAGTAGTCAAAGGCGAGACGCTGCCGCCGACCGAACGCGCAGGACAGGGCTATATCTTGGCTGACCGGAGCAAAAACGGTGCAGGACGTAGCAAGTAATGCGCCGGGAAAGGTCGCTGACTGACCTTCCGGAAGACGGCGAACGCCAGTTCTTCGAGGGATCTCTTGCAGACCCACGCGGGTATTGGGCGACTTACAACCTCGCCACCCGCGAATGGGTACGCGACAGGTAACCCGCGATTAGCAGTAGTAGCCAGCCCCGCCCAACCACTCTTCCGGCGGGGCTGGCTGCTGACCACTCTCTCCCGGTCACGCAGGCAAAACAGATGCTGCTACTTATACGTCACCCAGTCATCGCCATCTTCCAGCCACAGGTCCTTATGTTGCGGGCAGTAATTGAACGTCGAGTCCATGGAAACAATGGTCAGGTCACCCTCCGCCCGGTGGTCGCCGTCCGCGTTACTGGTGATTGCGTCCTTGATGTGGTCAACGCCGTCTCCGCGCTCAAATGCATTGCAAATCGACAGCGCAAATTCAACGACTTGTGCCTCGTCCTTGAAATACCCGGTTAGGAGATCGTCTACGTCATCGTTTAGATTGCTGACGAAAAAATCATCCGGGTATGCCCCGCCGCCCGGCTCGATACTAATGGCCGACGCCGCAGGCTCAGCGGTGGCCGTGACTGTGGTCGTCACCGTAGGTACAGGCGATGGCTCCTCGGCCTGTGCGTTGGAACCAGCGCAGCCGGTAAGCCCGACCGCGGCCACAGCACCAACCACTATCGCGCCTACCCCAATTCTCAACTGCGCCTTACACAACACAAGTCCCCCTCTTGTAGAAATTCATAAACCCCCTGAATCCTACAGGCGCAGTGGACGCCAGCACTCGAAGTAGGCGTCGATTATGACTTCCATGAGTCTGTCGAGATGCTCATCGCTAACCACGCCGTCATTAGTTTTGATGCACTTCCGGAGGGCAGGGACCTTCTCGTTGAACTTTTCCCTGCTGGGGCGCGCAAAAGCTCGAAAAGCTCCACGTCCTGGACCAGGCGGCGCATATCTCGATACCCGATCTTCATGCCGGCCTTCTTCGCTTCCGATTTGCGGACAAAGTGATCCGTTTTGAAAGCGGAGGATCCCAGGAGCTTTTTCAGCGAAAGTTTTCCCACCGATACCGGCGAGGAGCTTCAGTGCGTACGCCCATTCCATGGTTGCCTCCTGCCTGATGAGCGGGCGCTGCACCTACCCAACCTCGGATCAGTGCGCTACTGACCATGAGCTGGATTTCGAGCGTCGACGGTGGGGACGGTCCCGGTGCCGGCTGCTGTTTCGGTCTGGGTTGTATCAGTGGCGATGCTCATGGGAGCACCTCGCTTTCAGGGGCATAGAGAAAGCCCCCGTCGTCTGGACGGGGGCTTTCGGTGTGTAAGTGGTTGCGGTGAAGGGAAGAGCGCGGCTGTTAGGTCGTCAGGATGAACAGTAAGGCCGGCAGGAACAGTAAGGCTTGGATTGACGACGAGACGAGCGATATGACAGCGATCGTCTTCGACGTGCGGCGCAGCCTTCCGGAAGCGGTCTTCCGGATGGCCAGGACGGTGGAGACGATACTAAGAGCGAGCTGGATCGGAGAGGAGTAAACGAGCAAGGCAAGGTAGCCCACCGCGGCCCATCCCTCTGACGCCAGCATCATCACAGAGACTGCTGCTGACCACAGCAGCGCGGTTGCCGCCAGGATCAGGGAAGTTGTTCGCATATCCGGGTTCCTCTCATCCAGCTGGTCGGGGGTCACCCTTGCCGGGCTTGACGTTCAGCCGCGCGTCAACGTCCTGGTGCTCCGTTTCGCCGTGGGCCACCAACTTGTCATAGACCAGACCGCCCAGAAGCCAGTCAAGCCCATGCCTCTGACAGGGAAATCGATCTTTGGGCGTTCTCAACTCAGCAGATTGCGGACGGCAGCGTGAAGCGGTTAGGCAGGTCAAATACGACCGTTTGAGACCCTGTCAGTTCGACCTCCATGATCACCCGAGGAATGGCCTGGATCGAGCTGTCGGAACTCGTTGCCGGAATCATAGTCAGTCAAAATAAGGGGAGAAGGCGTTATTGACCACTGAGAGCGGACTGCGCCGGAGAGAGGCCCGGCTTCGGTCGCTAAACTTTCTGGCGGAGCGCATAACCTGTGATCTCAACGATGAGTGCTAGCTGGTTTCCGGCTTAGCGTGGTCTCAAGCGCAGGAAGCAAATGATCAAGGGGGATATCATGCCGATTGCGTCTCAGACCTGCTCGACGACGGGCTGCGCCAACCCGGCGGCCTTCACTACGCGAACGAAGCCGGCGTGGTGCGAGCCGTGCCTTGGGGAGATCCTCGGCGAGCTGGGCATGGATCCTGTGACGGCATTCCCTGGCAAGGCCGAACGCTGGCGCACGCGTTGCCGCCTCTGCGGTGCCGAGTGCGACTACAAGTTCGACTACCTCCTCGAACTGCGCACGCGTGATGAGCCCGCGTGCCGACGGTGCTACTGGGTCGTCTGGACCATCGAGGCCGACATCATGTCCCGACGCCGCGATACCGTCAGCAAGGCTGAAGTTGCGGAACACTTGGCGCGGAACGGTTTCGAGCCGGTCGAAGAGATCGTGGAACTGCCCAGCGGCGGATGGCCAATTATCACCCGCTGCAGGCGATGTGGCATCCAGCAGGCCGAGCGCATGGGCGACATCGGCTGGGGGTGTGTCTGCACACGCAATGGGAAGTCGAGCAACTCGCTCGCGAGAAAGCCTCGTGGGGCCAAGAACCTGTTCATCGACTCCAAGAACCCAGCTTTGGCTTGGTGGAACCATGACCTCAACGACGCCTCGCTCTGGGCAACCGTTACTGCTCGCGCCCATAGGGAGTGCCACTGGAAGTGCCCAGCGTGTGGGCACCTCTTCACTGCCGCCGTGTACTGGATGACGGGCAAGGCAGAGTGCCCAAAGTGTGAGCAGGAGCGCCGCGCCGCGTGGCGTGTTGAATGGGAGCGGCTGAAAGTGACCCCAGTTTCCGATATTCCGGAGCTTCTCTCGGCCTGGGCGGACGAAGCCGACCCCCGCGTGGTGATGACCGCCGGCGGTGTGCCCCGGCGTTTTCGCTGCAAGAACGGGCATCACCCGAGGGTGCCCCCAAGCACCTTTCTCAGCTCGGGCTGCCAGTTCTGCCGCACGCCGAAAGGAAATGGCCCATCGGCAACCCTAGCCAAGGTTCTGCCGGAGATTGCCAGCCAGTGGCACCCGACGTTGAACGGGAAGTGGACGCCTGAGAAGGTCGGTCCGGATTCCAAGAGGATGGCTTATTGGAGGGCCGACTGTTGCGGCTATGAGTGGGAAGAGCCTGTCCGCGACCGGAACAAGTACCAGCGCCAGCGGTGCCCGCGATGCGAGACGATCTTGGACTCCCTAGGATGGGTGGACCCCGGTCTGGCTGCCGAATGGGATCCCGCGAATCCTGTGAGCCCCTGGCATGTCCGGCCCCACGGCCGTACGGCCTTCACTCCTCGGTGGATCTGCTCCGTCGACCCTTCCCATCGGTGGGAAGCCGACCTTTCCTCCCGCTCTAACGGCTCCGAATGCCCGGAATGCCGTGAGAGCGGAAAATCCCGGGTAGAGAAGCAGCACTTTGATGCCGCCAAGTCGCTCTTCGCGACAGTGAAGTCGGGCGCGTTCGTACGGGACGCTGCATTCAGTACCCGGAAGCGGTGGTCGGTCGACATCCTCGTTGAGCACAAGGGAGTGAAGGTGGCTGTGGAGTACGACGGAGCTTACTGGCACCGACCAGAAGCCAAAATGGAGGTGGACCGGCGTAAAAGTCGTGACCTGCTCGCTGCCGGCTACCGCGTCGTGCGCCTGCGGGAGGACGATCTGCCAAAACTCGGGATCGACTTGCCGCACTATCTTGAATTGCAGGTCTATTCGACGGCCCCCAGGCCGAACGAGACGTTCTCCCACATCAAGGAGTGGTTGGCCGCGGCGGCGTGATGGGCCCCGTTATACATCTCGTCAAAGGACCGGTTGCTGGGACAAAACTTTGGCCCCTCCTCCCGACTGGCCAGGTCCCGGGTTCCCGGGATCTGGCTTGTCTCATCAATATGTCTCACGCATGTTATTCTCATCAGAAGGAAATTAGACCTTTGATGGGACTTCGGGGAGCAGTATGGCAAGTATCGGGTACGCCCGGGTCAGCACGGTGGACCAGAATGCGGATCTGCAGCATTCGGCGCTGAAGACTGCCGGCTGCAAGCGGATCTTTACAGACCACGGAGTCAGCGGCACGCGGGCCAGCCGCCCGGAAATGGATCGGATGCTTGACCACCTGCGGGAAGGGGACGAGGTGGTGGTCTGGAAGCTGGACCGGCTGGGCCGCAATACGCGGAACCTGCTGGCCCTGATTGATGATCTGGAGGGGCGGGGCGTGCACTTCCGATCCCTGACTGAGGGCATCAGCACCACTGGTGCCATGGGTAGGGCCATGCTCACCGTGATGTCCGCCTTCGCCCAGCTCGAACGCGACCAGCTGGCCGAACGGACCAGGGCGGGTATGGCCGCAGCCGCCGCCCACGGGCGGCGGGCCGGACGGCCGGAGGTCACCGCACAGGACCGGAAGGTGAAACGCACCCGCGAGCTGAAAGCCCAGGGCCTCAAACCTGCCGACATCGGCAGGATCATCGGCGCCAGTCGCGCCACCGTCTACCGCTATCTGAGCATGGACGCTGACTGACCGAACCACCCGGCACAATAAAAGCAAGGCAACGGTAAGGGAAGACCATGGGCACCGAGGTACGCACCGCTGATGACATCTACCAGGCACTGGGAACCCTCAGGTTCCAACTGGAACAACTGTCCGAACAGGGCCGGATCGTCATGAGCCGCGACAGCTCAAACAATGAACACCCCGAAAGCCGAGCCGCGATTAGCGACGCGCTGGCAGGACTGGACCAGGCACGGGAGGCCATGGCATGGATGGAAACAATGGCCACGGTAGATGGGGATTATCCGGTGCTCAAGAGCTAAGCGGGCACCGGGCAGCCGCCTAAGCCGTCTTGGCCTTTACGACTTTGAGCGTGTCTTTATGGGAGCCGCCGCCAGAGGAGTGAACTTCGAAGGTGTAGGTCGTCTTCGGTTCAAGGCCGTACATGCCCAGCTTCCTCAACTTGGATGCGTCTGCCCGGGTCTTCCCGGAAGCAAAGCAGGGATCCTCGTCATACTCCTTGTCCAGGATGATCGTCCCGACGTATTTCCGGCTCTTGGCCTGCGAGCCCTTGTAGACCGTGGTCGCATAGAGCCCGGCCCATTTTTTATGCGAAGAGATCTTCAGGCAAGTGAGGGAACCCTTGACCTTGCCCCGCTTGCCCGTCATTGGGTTTTCGATTTCATCGAAACGATTCTTATATGTCTTCGCCGTTACTGTCATGTCTCAGGTCCTCGTGGACAGTTCATGTCTCATGTCTCCATTGACAGTCGTTGTCTCAGAGCTTTGTAGACACTTGCTGTTGGGCGATGGGCTCTCGGCATCCTGGGTGGCCGCCTTCACGGGTCGTGCTTTTCGTTTGCGGACTGCTGCGGAGGGATCGGCCATGATGCCAGCTGGCTTGCCGTTGCCGACGTAGCGTGTTCCCTTCGGGGGCCGGGGATGGCTGATGATCTCGGCGCCTCGGGAGTCGAAGAACAGGATCTCTGCGTCGTCATACAGGATGTGCACCGTCGAACCGATTTAGTGCTTGCCCATCCTGAAGTTGGTTCCGAGAACAGTGGCGTTTCCCATGGCCCCGACGATGCGCTTGGTGCTTTGCCGTCCGGTCCCTGTCGCGGCAGGTCCGGGTGGCGATGGTGCCGGCGCTTTGGGCGTTGCTTCCCATGCCTCTTGGGGGGTCATGTTCGGTGGCAGGGACTGATGGACGCGTTCGGTGTTGTAGTAACGGTCGAAGACATCGATCTGTGACTGCAGGACGGCCATGGACTCCGCCGGCGGCTGCCGGTGAAGAAACCTGTGCAGCGTCTGGTGGAAGCGTTCGTTCTTGCCCTGGGTCGTCGGTTTGTAGGGTTTGCCGGTGATCGGCTCAACCCCGCGGGCCTTGAGGAATTCGACGAGGGCCCCGCGTCGGCCGCGTCGGGTGGGATTCAGCGCCGCCCCGTTATCCGAGAGGAATTTTTGCGGCACGCCATGACGCTCGATCGCCAGTGTGACGATCGCGATCGCAGCCTCGCTGGTTTCCCCGGCCGCGACCAGCGAGGCCAAAGCCAGACGGGAATGGTCATCCACGAGCTGAAAGACTGCAACCGTCTTCCCGGAGGCCAGGGGCCATTCCGTGGAATCAATCTGCCAGCAAGCGTTTGGCTGCGGGTAGGTGAACCGCTTGAAGGAACTGCGTGGCCGCTTCCTAGGTTCCGGGACCACGGCACCGGCCCGTGAGAAGATCCTGGCCACGGTCGCCCGCGAGGGAGGCTCGAGGCCTTGGCGTGTCAGCTTCGCGATCACCGAGAGCGGGCCATGATCGAACCCTCCCTCTTCCAAGCTGGTCCGGGTCGCCAGTAACAGCTCCACCATGGCCGGCGGGGTGGCCGTGGGAGTGTTGCGCGGGATGGGCAGCTTTTTCTCCAACGCCTTCACCACGCCCACGTCTGCGGCCGCACTCCGGACTTGGTAGAACCAAGCCCGGGAAACTTTATGGGTTCTGCAGAACGCGGTGACCGCTCCGCGAGGGGCGTCTTCTGGCCAAGTAGCTACGGCATGGCGGACCTTGATATCTGGTTGTGGGTTGCTCACGCCTCAGAGCAAAACCCGCAGAAGTGTCCACGAAGCCCTGAGACACAGTGTCTACACAGTCATGAGACATAACTGTCCAATAAGTCATGAGACTTCACATGTCTTCGCCGTTACCTTGCTGACCGCGGTCGGTCCCTTGGCTGCCGCCGAAGCGGGAAGGACCGGTCCTGCCAGCAAGACCAAGGCCACCGACATACCCAAACAAACAGCCCCAAATTTCCGCATTTTCCCCAACATTCATTAATCCGTGCACCGCATGACTGTGCCACCATATAACCGTCAGATAGTGATCTTCCGGCATGGCGCGATACCGGTTGTGTTTGACGGGATTTTTGAGAAGCGAATGGCGAAACCGGGTCCGGCCCTGAGAGAGCCCTGTCCTATGCGTCGCGGATGGGGTTCCGGCCCGGACCGCGGTCCACCAGCGACTTGTCGTTAGCCGTCGAAGATCCAGTCCGTTTCATCGACGACCTCGGCGATGTCCGCAACTTCCTCCCGCAGGCGTCCGATGAGCTCTTGTGCTGCGTTCCGTGACGACTCCCGGTTTTCAGGGGAGTCCCAGCCGGTGAATGGCGCGAAGTGGCGCTCCCAGAATTCGAACCAGGCTTGAAGGTCGCTTGATAGCGACGGCGAGAGTCCGTAATCTGCCGGTTCCATGGCGTACTTGTCGGTGTAGCTTTCCCAGAGCGGACCGTGGCCGTAGTCGGGAAAGAACCGGATTCTGCGGCGCGGGCCGGTAGTCCTCATGCACCGAGTCTACGAAGCCGGCCCGAGTCAGGATCGTGACGCAGGGAAACGGCTCAGATCCGGTCCAGGGTCGCAGGGCGGAAGCCGCAGCGGTACCGGACCGGCTAACGCGACACGATATCGGACCGTTCACCGGCCACGCAGCCTCACTTGAGTTCGAGTGACCCGCAACGTGAGCGTCTTGGTCTTTTAATATATTCGTGGGTGGGCGCTACGGAATCTCAGCTCCAGAGAGCGGAAGCGGCCCAGTCCGATGGGGCGCCGATGTGCGATATAGGCAGTAGCTTTACATCTGGGTAGCCGCGAAGCACCGCCGGCAGCAGCTTCGGACGTCCGATTCCTCGATGCTTGAGCATGTGCTGAATGAGACTCAGCTGTCCGTAAGTCCGGTTCATATCGTTGCGCGCTTTATCGAGAGCTGGGTATTGGCCGACACTTGGTAGTTTTGGCTTGATCGCGTGAACCTTGTTGAAGAGTCGTCCGTGGTGGGCGCAGATGTTCCGTACGACGTTTAGCGACTTCATCCACGACTCAAGCTGGGGTGCAGCCAGACCGAACTTATCGGCGACACTGTCTTGGATGTGGCGGGGCGAAAAACCGTACAGGTAGGTGAGCGCTCCCCAATCAAGGATCTCGGTTGCAGCCCAAACGGGAAGTGTTCCGCCGTACTTAGCATGGTGGTGCTTTACAAAGTCTTCTTTCGATTCCTTCAGATTCTTCTTGTAGCGCTGAAGCCAAGTCGCATAGACATTGCCCTGGGATGCACGCGGGTTAAGCAGTCCGGGGTGGAGGTGGGCGCACTCGTCGATCATGCCAAGCTCATGACCAAGCAGAGCTCGAACAGATAGTTCGACGGGGGTTAGGCAGGCAAAGGTTGACGTTCGGAGGATCTCGTCAAAGTTGTACAGCTTAATGACGTCCGGCAGAGTCGTCCCGGGGTAGAAATCGTCTTCACGGTGATGCCCGGTCTGGCGCCGAAATGGGTACCAGTAACCGCTCAGTCGGTAGTAGTTGACGTCCTGGAGATGCTTGATCGCCGCGTTCCGATCGCCAACATCCATCCCTCGGGAGGCGAGTAGATCGACCTGCTCCTTATAGGTCCTAAACGCCTTCAAGGCTGCCGGCAACTGCGCCTCCCTCGCCGAGACAAAGTGAAGACCGGCCCTGGACCTACCGAAGTAGGCGGAACCGGTCGTAGTGCATTCAACTATACCCGAGTTAGTTTGGCTTGCTGATATTGGAGGGGGTTGGGGCCGGCATGTTGCGTCAGCTTGGCACTTAAGACTTGGGGCGGCAAGTGTCATGAAAAATGATCCTCAGCCCTAAGCTGACGCACTTTTCGGAGCTCTGCTGACGTCAGCTTGAGGTGTACTCCATTCGGACACTGGAGATGACATTACACCTGTACTCGCTGGGCGAATTGGCTACGCAGCTTATGGGTTGGATTCCCCGGACGCTGCCCCGTAGGGCTTCGGCTAACTCGGGGCTGGGCCGGAACGTCACCCGTGAGGGATTCAGTCAGGTTCAGGCTGAGCGAGGCCGCAAGGGCGGTCTGAAGGGCGGCGTTTCAACCGCCGCCGTACGGGCCGCTGAGAAGATAGCCAGAGACGAACTGATTAGGGGTGGGGTCCTATGAGCGCACAGACGCCGGCCCGTCGAAAGATGACGGCGCGGGAAGCTGCAGAGCAATACGGCTGTTCACCGCGCTACATCCGATCTGTTGTGGCGGAGCCACGTCATGAGTACCTGGCACGCGCGGCTGAGCGCCAGCGTCAGGCCGCTGACCTGAAAGACGAGGGGCTGACCAACCGGCAAATTGCCGAGCGTCTCCAGTGCACGCCTAAGGCTGCTGAGAACCTGGTCCTACGCGGCCGCAAGGCGCGGAAGCTGGCCAGTTAGTGACCACCACAGCCACGGGCACACGTCCTGCCTGGACTCTCACCGAAGCGGTGGAGCGTACAGGCGCCAGCCGTTCCACGCTGCGCCGTTACCGTGATGCCGGTAAGTCCCCCCACGCCTACAAGGACGGTTCCGGTGTGTGGCGGTTCCCTGTTCCTGACCTGTTGGCCGCTGGCTTTCGGTTCACTGACCCTGGCCAGCGTGACCACCTGAGCACGTCCAGTGAACATGTCCAGCCTGAGCCTGAACAGCCACCTGCTGACCACCTGAACACAGCCACACAGGCTGAGCTTGAAGCGGTGAGGGAAGCGTTGGCCAAAGTGCGTGAGCAACTGGCCACAGCGGAGCAGCGCGCCGCCGTTGCTGAGGCTGTGGCGGCTGAGCGTGAGCGCATGATTCAGACTCAGGCGATGGCCTTACGGATGCTTGAGGCAGGCAAGGGTGTTCAGCGTGAACACCCTGAGCAACCTGCTCAGCAGCCGGTGAACGTGGCCACTGACCACCCTTTGACCGCACGGCATGACCACCCTGAACAGGCCAGCGTGAACATGGAAAAGGACGGGCGCCAGCCCGTCCCATTCCTGCGCCGGCTGCTGGGCCGGCGGTAGCTCCAAACCTATCGTCCTCCGATGACGAACTCTCCTATGACAGTTTCTCCGTCCTGCTCAAACACTGGAATGGCCCGGCTCTTTCCGGCGTTCTCTTCCTGCCACGCCA